>CACZKQ010000001.1 GCA_902781765.1 uncultured Elusimicrobium sp.
AAAAAGGATCCGTACCGATTAAACGCAAAAATTCATTCGCTCCGGCCGTAACTTCATCATATTGACCCGTTTCATACAAACAAATCACTTCCACATAACGCATCAAGGGATTGTTGGGATATTTGGAGCGTAACTCGCGGATAAATTCAAGCGATCTTTGCGGATTATAAAATTTACTGCCGCGCGTGTTTTGTACTTCAATTAAAATAAGCTTGGCACTATCCGACGTAAAAGTTGCTTTTTCGCGTGCTAAATTTAACTGTTCTACACCCTCTTGCGGATTCCCTTTAATAGCCACAATTTTAGCTAAAATTTTAATAACGGACGGTAACGTCCCGGCTAAATATTGATAAATACCTAACCCAAAATAAGCGTCGTAATAGGTGGGGTCTAACGCGAGTGAATGTTCTAAATTTTTAATGGCTTTCCTTCCGGAAAAATATGCCGTTACCCAACTGCGGTTTCGCATGGAAAAAAGCGCTCGTAATCCGTATAAAGCCCCAATTCCCATGTAAGCGTTGGGGTCGTTGGGGTGTTTCTTCATCCAACGTTGAATGCCGTTAATAGAGTCGTCTAAAATTTTTTCAAAAACTTTGCGTTGTTTATCGTCGCTTGTTTCAAATTCGTACTCGTAACGGCTCCACGCAATCATGGCGTTACCAAAATGGGCAAACGGATGATCCGGTGAGGTTTCAAATACTTTTTGAATATTTTTTTGGGCGGTAGGATAATCCAAACTGTAGACCCCGTTAATCCCTTCCGTAGCATAAGCCATAATATCCGGCGGGAGTTTTACTTCGGCCCAAGAGAACCCGGCGGAGCTTAGAAAGAAGCACCCCGCCAGGAAAATACCAAAAAATTTACGCATTATTTCTTGGCCTCAATTTTGTCTTTGCCAAAGTACGGGCGCAACGCTTTGGGAATGATAACAGAGCCGTCAGCTTGCTGGAAATTTTCCAAAATAGCCGCAAACGTACGGCCTACCGCAAGGCCGCTTCCGTTAAGCGTATGGACATATTCTTGTTTGCCCAAACTATTTTTGTAACGAAGCCCCATACGACGGGCTTGGAAGTCCAAACAGTTAGAACACGAAGATATTTCGCGGAATTTATTTTCGCTGGGCATCCAAACTTCAATATCGTACGTTTTAGCAGAAGAAAAACCAATATCACCGCTACATAGTTCTACCACATGATACGGAATTTCTAACGTTTTTAATACATCTTGCGCGTCAGACACCATTTGCTCCAACATTTCGTACGAATTTTCTGGTTTGGAAAGCATTACCAATTCTACTTTATCAAATTGATGGTTGCGAATCAGTCCGCGTGTATCTTTTCCGTATGCCCCGGATTCTTTGCGAAAACACGGCGAATAAGCCGTCAGTTTAATAGGCAGTTCCGCTTCCGGTACCACGCGCACGCGGTTTAAGTTAGTAAGCGGAATTTCGGCGGTAGAAATTAAAAATTGTTTCGGTTCGCCTAAAAGCTCGTACATATCTTCGCGAAATTTAGGAAGCTGGCCCGTTCCAACTAAAATATTTTCATTGACAATAACAGGCGGCATAATTTCGGTGTATCCTTTTTTAGCATGCAAGTCCAGCATAAAGGCAATAATAGCACGTTCCAAACGCGCACCGTCCCCTTTAAAAAGGGCAAAACGACTACCGGATAAAGCAGCGGCAGCTTCAAAATCTAAAATTCCCAACTTCTCACCAACTGCTTGGTGATCTAACGGTTTAAAATCAAATTTCGGCAAGGGAATCGTACACGGAACTACTTCCGGGTTATCCGCATCACTTGCCCCTACCGGGATTTTTTCATTCGGCAAGTTGGGAATAGATAGTAACAAATCATCAATTTCTTTTTTGAGGGGTTCCATTTTGCTTTCAGCGGCACTCATTTCTTCTTTGAGCTTACCTACTTCGGCCATGGCGGCTTTGGCAGCTTCGTCCCCTTGTTCTTTTTTAATTTTTCCAATGGATTTAGACATTTCATTACGTTTAGCACGTAATTCTTCCACCTTGGCTAGAACCGTTTTATAAGCGGTATATTTTGTCAATACTTCATCAATTTGTCCGGCATGTTCCGGTTTACGTAAAGACAAGCGTTTTTTAACTTCTTCGGGGTTTGCAACAATTTGTTTAATATCTAACATAAATGCCTCTTTAATCAATGTGTTTCAATTTCTACTGCATACGGTGCCGGGAAATAAGGACGCACCGGCTTAAAAGTACTTACGGCATACTCCATAGCATACGACGTTAACAGACGCACACTAACCGGAGCTACCGAACTCTGTGCTGCTATCAAAGCGCCTACCACTAAAATTAACAACACAAATGTCATCTTAACCAAAGCAAAAAAACTTTTTAATAAAATTCGTATAGATTGCTTGGCAAAAATGCCTTGCTCTGTGTTCATTCTTTCTCCTGCAATTTAGCAAGCTCTTTGGTAAAACTTTTTACTAAGCGGCGCGCGATACTGTCTGCCGCGTCTAATGGCCGGGCGGCGGAATCATCCAAGGAACCAATCCACACAATTTCGCCCGTTTCCACATCTACCAGCTTAGCAATAATACCTACTTGTGCGTTGATGGTATATTCCGTCGGACGCACTTCGGTGGAATGGGAAACTTGTGTCCCTGTGTTACGCATATAGGCCACCGGAGTTCCGTCCGGCAACATCATTACCTCTTGCGTATACACCGGTTTAGATTCACTGCGCCGATTCATCACCGTTGTTAATTCTGTACGCGCAGGCGTATATGAACTTACTTCTCCAACAAGTAGCGTATCTACTCCTAAAATTCGGCCAATTTCGCGCGTGGTTTCCGGGGCTAGGTATCCCGACACTGAAAGACCATGCTCTTTAAGAACACTCTCCAATTGCGCACGCTCCACTACTTTAAAACCCGAACGAATCAGGTACTTGGCAAACAAATTCTCCACCCCTTGAATGCCCGACCAAGGTGTGGAAAAAGCCATAATCCCAATACGGTTCATTTGATCAAAATTATATGAATTACTAATCACTGTCTTCGGGGTACATCCGGCTAAACCCAAAAAGCAGAGAAGTAGCACTAACAACTTTTTCATATTGTTATTATATAATTTTTAGCGCAACAGAACTGACTACACAAAACAAGTTGTAAAATGGACTAAAAATTTTTACAATATAGTTGAATTCTATTTTCAAGGAGTCTTATGAAAAAACTACTATTGTTGTGTGCTTTGTTTGTAGCAGTACCCGCCATTGCGCAAGACTACTATGGCTTGCAAGAATATGGCCTTCGCAAAAATACGACCCGCGTAGAATTTTATGGGGGTATGATTCTTCCCCAAAATAACTGGAAACCGCATGGGACCGATTTGGGAACCACCGGTTGGACTGCCGGTATCGGTTTTACACGCAATCTCGTTCCGTTCTTTGGACTGGGTTTAGATGCCAACTATGCCCAACTTGGCGACGGTGAGAAAAATTCAGCTAACTCTTATTACCGCACCGGGATTGCTACCGGGCTTGTTACCGGGCGTTTTAGCTTCTTCCCCTCTCAAGCCACTCGCTTATACATTCCTTTCGGTATCGGGCTTGGCCATACGTTTACACGGTTGAAAAACGCGGATGGTTCTCACTTAACTACCGACGGAACAGACCTCGCTCAAATGGTAGGGGCAGGCTTGGAGTTTGATTTAGACGAAACCCTTGTCTTTGGATTAGAAGGCCGTTACTATTTAATTGAAGCCGCAAACGAATTCAAAAAAGCGTTTGATAAAAGCCGGTATCACCATTTTTTAATCATGTTAAAAGTGGGTTGCCGTTTCTAAGCTTTGATTCGCACCAAAAAGCCGCCGATTTATCCGGCGGCTTTTTTGCTTTTTTTCAAAAAAACAATATAATATCTATATGAAAAAATCACTTTTGTGGGTACTTATACTACTAATAAACGTGCCATTTTGCACGGCCGCTTCTACGCAACAAACGATAGAGGCCGCGTTGTCTGCGCACATACAGCAAAAAACCCCAAAAGCACCTCAAGATTCCACTTTAACTACTTCCCGGAAACAACAAATTCGCTTGGCACTGCAGGCTGTTATGCAAAAACATCAGCTCAAAAATAGTGTACCGATTTCTTTTGATACGTTTCTAAATAAATCCAATCAATTACAAAAAACGCAACAACAAGCTGCTCATATTCAAGAGCAGGCACAAGCTGCTTTTTATCAAGCTTTTTTCTTTAAAGGGCAACCGCGTATGTTGTTTCAGGGACTCCCGGATTATGCAAAAGATTTACAGGGGAAAAAATATATTTTTATTGGAGAAGCCAGCGATCATGACCAACACGCACCTGTCCAACATACCGTACATATTTTAAAAACGATTCGTGCCAAAAATCCTCAGGCAAAAATGTTACTTGCGAACGAATTTTCCCTTATAAGTGATACGCACACGTGGCCTATTAGATTTGCCAATATAAAGAACGAAAATATCACTACCTTTGAAGGATATGACGTGTTAGAGTCAGTAGCAGACCGGCTAAATATTGATATTTTAGCGTTAGATGATGGCTGTCTTGAAGAAGATGCAACCGGAACTTTTTTCTCAAAAATAGGGCCTCAGTGGGTTTCTTTTAATCCCAAAGATAGCCGTATTCAAAATATAGCCTCTGATTTTGGAATGGATTCCACCGACCCTAACATGACCGCCGTGTCTTTTCAATATTTTTTGGCAAGCAATCCCTATGGGGTAGAATTAAGAAACAGACAATGGGTTTCTTATCTCAAAGCCATTGAATCCTTTTACGATATTATCGTGGTATACGCCGGGAATGCACATGTAGATATTTCCGGAGATCGTGATTCGGTACCGCTTATGTTAAACCCTTTGCAAGCTGTAACTATTTATCTTTATAGTACGGAAGAGCTACCCGCTCAGTTAAAAGAAGATTATGCAACCCGTGAAAAAATACAAAATAAATTTAAAAATAAAACGGAAGATTTACAACCCATAGAAACTTTTGAAGATAACCTGGAAGAGGAAGATTTAAGCGACGATATTGATTTTACGATTGATTTTTCCAAACCCAATTATCGCCGATATGATGGGAAAATAACAACGGCCTGGAGAGAAAAACACATTCGTAATCAGTCCGCTTTTAATACCTTTAAACAACAACAATTTGCTTTTGAAAATCTACTAGGCCGAAAACCATTGAATTTCCCTCAATGGCTAACTTTTGATGTATATCTTGATGGTTTTTAACCGAACAGTTATCCTGGTTAGAAGAATAATTATTCGTTACGTTTGCTTTTGCTCACGTACGTATTGTATGATAAAAGTATATGGAAGAAATCCTTATTAAAATTTTCCTTGCTATCGTGCTAGGTGGTGCTTTAGGAATGGAACGCCAATATCACGATAAGCCGGCAGGATATGCCACCAATTGTTTAATTTGTGTGGGGGCGATGCTTTTTACTGTTTTGTCTGAGTATATGGGCGCTGCCGGCGGAGATCCGGGGCGTATTGCCGCCCAGGTGGTAACGGGCGTCGGTTTTATCGGGGCGGGTTCCATTTTGCGCGACGGCAATAAAATTTCCGGTTTAACTACGGCCGCCGGAGTGTGGTTAGTTGCTGCAATCGGCATGACCGTTGGATACGGACAATATATCTTGGCAACTGTTACGGCTTGTGCTATTTTAATTTTTCAACTAGGCGCACGAAAAACGATTAAACTTGTTGAATTGTTCAGACGTTACGACACGATTAACTTGGTGTGTGATCCAAATTGGAAAACCGTGGAAAAAATTGCAAAAATAGTCCAAGACCAAAAAATTACAATCCTCAAACAAGAAGTTACCAAACAAGATAACCGTTTTCATATTTCTATGGTGGCTACTTTTTCCGGGCATGAATTTCAAACTATTACTAAAAAATTATTAGAAATGCCGGAAGTATATAGTTTGTATAAATAATTAGGAGAAACTCAAAATTATGACTGATGAATTAAAACCTATCCCTCTTTTTAACCTCAAAGAACAGCATGACTCTTTAAAAAAAGAAATCAATACAGCTGCAACAGATGCTTTAAATTCCATGCATTGGCTTTTAGGCCCGCAAACTGAACAATTTGAAGCAGAATTTGCTAAAACTATCGGCGTAAAACATTGTATTACTTGCTCCTCTGGCGCAAGTGCCATTCAAATTGCCTTAAAAGCAGCCGGAATCGGCGAAGGGGACGAAGTTATTACTACCCCTTTTACCTTTATTGCCACCACTTCTTCGGTTTCATTAACCGGAGCAAAATTTGTATTTGCCGATATTGACCCTATTACTTACAATATTGACGTTGCCGACGTGGAACGAAAAATTACCAAAAATACAAAAGCCATTTTACCGGTACACTTGTATGGATATCCGGCCAATATGAATGCGATTATGCATTTGGCCAACGAACATGGCTTAAAAGTAATTGAAGATTGCGCCCAAGCACATTTAGCAACTGCCGACGGCGTAATGGTAGGCGGCATTGGAGATGCGGGTTGTTTTAGTTTTTATCCCAGCAAAAATTTAGGTGCGTGCGGCGATGCCGGTTGTATTACAACTAATGACGACGAAATTGCGGCGCGTTGCCGTTCTTTGCGCCATAGCGGGCGCGCACTTGGCAAAGCCTACGAATATGATTTGGAAGGTTCTACACTACGCATGGATGAAATCCAAGCCGCTATCTTGCGTGTGAAACTGCCGCATTTAGAAGAATGGACGGAAAAACGCCGCAAAGCGTCCGCGTGGTATGCCGAAGGACTCGCCGGAGTGCCGGTGGTTTTACCCCCCACCCCGCCGGCCGGGTATTCCCAATCCTACTATGTCTACACCATTCGTTGCGAACACCGCGACGAATTACAGGCTTATTTAAAAGAAAAAGGCATTGGCTCGGCCGTATATTATCCGGTACCGCTCTACAAACAACCGGCGTATAAGCATTTAGGTTTTAAAGCCGAGGATTATCCACAAGCTGAAAAGGCCGCTAAGGAAGTGCTTTCTATCCCCATGTTCCCGGAAATTACCGAAGAACAAGTAAGTAGAGTTTGCGACGCAATTCGCGAATTTTACGAAAAGAAATAAAAACTATTCTCGTTGAGAATTTTACAAATAGACACGTCCCTGGGGACGTCATCCTGAATTTAGTTCAGGATCTCGTCGTACTCCTAGGGACGTGTTTTTTCAATGAAAACTACTTGTATATTTTTCCCTTTTTTCTTATAATAATTCTGTCGTAAAGGAGATTTTATATTGTCCGTCCGCAAACGGACAAAACTAAAAATTTGATTCTGTTTTTGGAACCGTATGAAAAATACGGGGAGTTTGCCAACGCAAACACCCTTTCACACCAAAAACAGCTGTTTAAGCACAAAATGAACGGACTAATTACCCGGTTGTTTTGTGCTGAATGTTTATCGTTTTGACGATAAGCTACGGCTGTTTTATTTGTGTCTGTGAAAGGGTCGCAAATAATGCGGCCGTTTTTTATGGGCTCGTTAAGCAGATTCAAAGGGAGAAATTATGAATAAAAAGAAACGAGGTTTTACCCTCATTGAACTGTTGGTCGTTGTGCTAATTATCGGTATTTTAGCCGCAGTGGCACTGCCTCAATACCAAAAAGCGGTAGATAAAGCTTCTTTTACTTGCACTATGACGATTCTTAAATCATTAACAGACGCACAAACTGTGGCCGCGTTGGAAAATGGCGGCTATCCGCCAAGCGGCCACTATTTTACATTTAACGATTTAAATATAACTATCCCGGTCGAAGATCAAAATTGTTTAGAAACCGATTTATGTAGTATAAAATGTAGCGGGAAACCTTATGGTATTGTTTTACGTAATACCGAAACTTGGGCAGGTTTTTACTTTTGGGCAGGCAGTTTAGAACGCTTAGTCTACAGAAAGGGAAACGCGCTTCCTTGGCAGTTACAATGCGTGTCCGCGCGTTGCAGAGAAACCGCCAAAGCCTTTGGAGCGACCGATTGCACCGGAGGTCTTTGTTGGTAATTGTGGCCTTACCGCTTCAATACGCACCGGAAAGTTGTAATCCGGAGGACTGTGTATAGTATTCTTGGCTGGTTATTTGTCTTGCTGTCATTCTGAACTTGTTTCAAGATCTAAACGGTACTGTGGAGGGATGCTGAAATAAATTCAGCATGACACAAGAAAGAAATACCGAAACCCCTACGGGCATTAGGCATAACCCATGTTGTAGCTTTAGCAGGACTTTATTTTTAGAAAATAGTTATTTGGCATAGCAAAGGCGGTAACTTTACGCTACCGCCACGCTATGAATAACTAAACTTTACATCCGCCGTTATAACATCTTATTTTTTAGGCGGCTAGCTATATTGTCTAGCTCATCAAGCGAATGATAGTGAATAACAAGCGTACCTTTCTTCATCTTCCGCCCATATTTCACTTCCACTTTTGTGCCTAGGGCTGATTGCAACTCATTCTCAAAGCTGGCAACTTCGGCCGGTTTGGCCCCTTTAGCGGCCTTTTTGGTGGGGAATAGCAAGGCACGGGCCGCATTTTCGGCTTGACGAACGGACATCTTACTAGTTGCCATCTTTTTAAAGAGCGCTTCGCGTTGGGTAGGATTGGTTACCATTAAAAGAGCGCGGCCATGCCCTTCGGTAATAGTACCGTTTTGCAGCGCATCTTGAATCTCCGGCTCTAATTCCAATAGACGCAAAGCATTGGATACTGCCGCTTTAGATTTACCACAGTAGCTCGCCAAATTGCTTTGCGTAATGGAAAATTTGCTCATCAAATTACGGTAACCCAGAGCCGTTTCAATAGGATTTAAATCCTCGCGTTGAATATTTTCAATAAGCGCAAGGGCACACATCTCTTGGTCGCCCAAATGTTTATGGACAATCGCGTCAATTTCGGTGAGTCCGGCCAATTGCGTAGCGCGAAAACGACGTTCCCCGACGACAATTTCATATTTATCTAGCCCCGCATCATATACTACTACAATCGGCTGGGTGAGTCCGTGTTCCTTAATGGATTGCGCGAGTTCTTGCAATTTTTCTTCATCAAACACGCGGCGCGGTTGAAAACGGTTGGGAACAATTTTGCTAACATCAATTTTACTGACAGACACCCCTGTTTGTGGTGCAGTTTGGACGAGTTCGTCCGTCGTCATTTGAGAAATTTCTTGCGTTTGTTTAATTAAAGCATCTAACCCTTTACCTAAAGCTTGTCTAGTCATAAAAATCAGCCTCCGAAATCGTAGTTAATGGGAGTAGCTCCCGTCATTTTAAAATCTTGATAGAGTTTGGCATCTGCCCCGCGGCGGACTAAAAATTCGATAGCAAGTTGAATATAGGCATTCGCTCCGCGGCAAGCCGGATCATAGTCAAAAATAGATTGTCCAAAGCTAGGCGCTTCCGCTAAGCGGATATTGCGCGGAATCGGCGTTTTGTAAACTTGATTTCCAAAAAAACGGCTTACCTCTGCAAACACTTGTTTAGATAAATTGATACGGGAATCGTACATAGTAAGCACACCGCCATCCATTTTAAGCTTAGGATGTAAAAATTGTTTAATTTTAGCTACGGTACTCATAAAATGTGCAAGCCCTTCCATGGCATAATACTCACATTGAACCGGAGTAATCACACTATCGGCCGCCATCATGGCATTTAAGGTCAGCAAACCTAACGAAGGAGGACAATCGATAATAATGTAATCGTACATTCCCCGGTAGGGCGCTAAGGCATCTTTAAGCATATTTTCACGCCCACGGACATTAACAAGTTCCACTTCCGCGGCAGCTAAATCTTTACAAGACGGCAAAACATCCAGTAGTTCGTTAGAAGACTGACGAATCACTTGTTCAAAAGAAGCGGTTTTTGTCAATAAATGATAAACGGATTTATCCCCCTCTGCCACATTCACACCTAACCCTGAACCGGCATTTCCCTGCGGGTCAAAATCCACCAATAAAACTTCTTGATTTAAACAAGCTAATGCATACGATAAATTGATAGATGTTGTTGTCTTTCCAACGCCGCCTTTCTGGTTTGCTACAACCACAATTTCTGCCATAATTCCTCCTCGTTGAATATACTTATATTAAACATAAATTGATGAGAAAAAGCAACTGTTTTCACGTGAAAACTACTTAACAAATCCAGCCCGTTTAAGCGGCCAGTGAATAAACCAGGCCTTCCCCTTAATATTTTCCCGCGGGACAGGCCCCCAAAAGCGAGAATCACACGAATTATCCCGGTTATCCCCCATCACAAAATACGAGTTCGGCGGAACAACAACCGGGCCAAATTGATCCCTTAAAGCTAATCCATAAATAGAATCTAAATAATGTTCTTCCCATAATTTTTGATACATCTCCGGATCCATTTCATCTTCAAAATGAACACGCTCTACCGCTTCATATCGTTCGTACGAACGAGCTGGGAAAGGGTTGCCGTTTACATAGGGCTTGGAATCTTTTACTTCAACAGTATCCCCCGGAAGCCCTATGACCCGTTTTACAAAATCACGGCCATATTGGCTACCGCCACAGTTTTGTTGTTCTTTGTCTTTTGCGGGAAATTTGAAAATAACAATATCTTCCGCTTCAATCGGTTTAAAAGCTCCAAAAAAGTGCTTTCCAAAGGGAAGACGAAAACCATAAACCGCTTTATTAACAAACAAATGATCTCCTTCTAAAAAAGTATCCCGCATGGAAGCAGAAGGAATTTGAAACGCTTGTATGAATAAAAACATAATAATGGAAGCAGAAAATCCGGCAAAATAGACCGTATTACACCAATCAAAAGCGGCCTTTTTAGCAGATTCTTGTTTAGTTTTATCATTTCCTTTTTCTTTATACAATCTATAAGCGCTATACAAAAGGATAATCGCAGAACCGACTGCCATTTTCATCAAGGGGAAAACCGCTCCTTCCCCCCCACTGGAAACAAATAAATACAAATATAAAGCACAATGTAAAATGCAAATCCGATAAGCAAAATGCCACCAAACAAAATAGGCTGCTCCAATCAGTTTGCCTTTTTTATCTAAAAACCGAGAGGCCAAAGAAAATGCATACATAATACATGCAATTATAAATAATCTAATTTCCATAGATACTCCTTTGAAAAGTTTTCACGTGAAAACACCTAACATTCTACTAATTTTTACGCATTGTTTTCACGTGAAAACTCTCCCGTTAATATTTGTTTATAAATTTGTTGATACTGTGGAAAAAGCACTGTTTGTTTATTCATTTTCTCTAACGAAAATTGCCCTTGTTTCTCGCGCAATTCTTTTTGGGTACAAAGCTCTGTCAAAAAACAGCTTAGCAACGTGATATCCCGGGGGGGAAAAACAAAACCGTTTTTTCCATGTTCTACCCATAAAGGCATATCCCCAACTTTACTTACCACGCAAGGCAACCCCACTTGTAGAGCCTCTAACAAAGAAAAAGGAAGACTTTCCTCGTTGGAAGGAAGAACAAAAATATCGGCCATATTAAGCCACGGATTTACTTCTTCTTGAACTCCAGCCAGAAATACTTTTCCCTTTAAACCGCTTTCTTCTATAAAATTTTCCATTTTATTAGATTCGCTCCCTTCTCCTACGTATACAAGCCGAGCCATTGGATAAGTGCGCAAAAGATTCCTAAAGGCACCCAATAATAAAAGTGGATTTTTTACAGGTTCCAAACGAGATACTTGCAAAATAACAACATCATTTTCATTGTAATGATATTTAGTGCGCATTTCTTTACGCAAAGAATTGCTTTTAAAATACCTTGCATTATCTACACTATTCGGCAGAAAAAAGACTTTTTCCTTAGGATATTTTTGATGAGAAATTAAATATTGGGCTGTTGATAAAGATTCTGCAACCGTTAAATTATCTCTTCCTCTTAATAAAAAATCTAAAATACGTTGATAAAAAGGACGTTTAGATAGATCAAAGTGGGGGGAAGTAATCAATTTAACTTTCTTTCCTGCACACGCAATTCGGGCAAATATAATTGCCCAATACAAAAAAGCATGTACAATATTCGGCTTAAATTCATCTAATTGTTTTTGAATTTGTTTAACTACCTTTCCCGGCCACTCTTTTTTGGTAATATTAAAGGAAACAACCTCTATCCCTTGCTTCTTTAATTCGTTTGCCAATATACCCGCTGGACGCAAACTTAACACGCGAACGGTATGTTCCTTGGCAACGTTTGAAACCAAATCTACCAGCGCTTTTTCTGCGCCTCCTAATTCTGTAGATGTGGTAAGATAGAGAATTTTCATATCTTTATTATAATATATCCATTAACAAAAAATCACTTTTTTCTATCATAAAAAACGGGCTTTTTAAATCGCCCGTTTTTTATTTTAAAAAAATGCTTAAATTTTAAGTATTTTTTTTAAAAATGCCCCAAAATTTAATTTTCGGGCTTAAACTGGTCCTTTCCTACCCCACAAACCGGGCAAACCCAGTCCTCTTTTACGTCTTCCCAAGCAGTATTGGCCGCAATTCCATTGGCCGGATCTCCTACTGCCGGATCATAAACATAACCACAAATTTCACATACATATTTCACCATACAAATACCTCTCTTTTTTAAGATACATGTGTTGCTCCCGCCGGAGTTTTTCCCTTAATGACATGATGATAAAAATCATACGTCATAGCTTTTCCGGCGGAATTTAAAATTCCTACATCTTTCACTTCTCCTATAAAAAGCGTGTGTGTTCCTACATCTATTTTTTTTTCTACTTCCACTTCTAAATAGGAAAGCGTATTTTCTACGACGAGCGGACAACCCAAAAATCCCATTTTATAGGGAACTTTTGCCAACTTATCAAAGTTTCTTCCGGTACGAAAACCAAAAATTCCAATAAAAGGTAACGTCGCTTTTTCGTCAAGCGGCATAGCAGCAAATACACCGCTTTTTGCAATCAATTCATGTGTTAAACTTTTTTTATTGACGGAAATAGCTACTCGCGCCGGCTCTGCCGTTACTTGAAAAACGGTATTTACAATCATTCCGTTTTTTTGGTGTTCGTACGCTGATGTAACGATATAAAGCCCATACGTAATATAACTTAACCCTTTATTGATTTCTTCGGCTGTCATTGTATTTTTTCCGCTAATTTTTGGCTAATAAGTTTGCCTAATTCAAAACAAGATTTTTTAATATTTTCGTCGGGAACAAAAGGAGATTTAATGGCCGGTGCAACTACAGCAACTCCCATTTCCTCCAATGTTTTTGTTAAACTATCCACCGGCGAACCGTTCCACCCGTACGAACCAAAAGCCGCTCCTATTAACCCTTTTTTACGAAGGCCCTTTAAGTAACAAAGTACGTCGGCCATGGCGGGGAAAATTTGACTATTTAGTACCGGCGAACCAATTAAAAGTGCCGACGCATCTAAAATTTCCAAGGCTACTTTACTTCGGTCGTTACTGTGCATAGAAATCAGACGTACTTCGCTGCCGCCAGCGCGTAGTCCGTCGGCAATTTGGCGCGCCATTTGCTCGGTACTTCCCCACATAGTATCGTAGACAATTACCGCTTTGTTTTTTGGAGCTTGAGCGGCCCATTTGGCATATAAATCCACAATCCGCGCCGGGTCTTTACGCCAAATAAACCCATGGTCCGGAGCAATCATCTTCGGCGACAGTCCCATCTTTTTTACTTGGTCTAAAAACCGAAGTACAATATCGCTATACGGAAGCACAATGTTAGCGTAGTATTTCTCCGCTTCGGTTAACCAAATACGTTCATCATTTTCGTCGTCAAATAATTTACTTGTTGCGTAGTGCATACCAAAAACATCATTACTAAATAAAATATTTTCTTTTTCTAAATAAGAAAACATGCTATCCGGCCAATGTAACATTCTGGCTTCTACAAAAGAGATTGTATCTCCGCCCACGTCAATTTTATCTCCGGTTTTGACTACTTTCATTTTTAAATCTTGATGAAAATGTCCTGTTAAATCTTTCTGTCCCATCGCCGACACATAAACTTCTGTTGGTGCAACCGCAGCAATCACCTGCGGTAATGCGCCGGAATGATCTAATTCCGAGTGGTTAGAAATAATAATTTCAATTTTTTTAGGATCTATGACGCTGGCAATACGCTCCATCATTTCGCCGTAAAATTCTTTTTTTACTGTATCAATTAAAGTAGGTTTTTCACCTAAAATTAAATAAGCATTGTACGTAGTACCACGTTTGGTAGAATAACCATGAAAATCACGAATATTCCAATCAATCGCACCCACCCAATAGACATTTGTTGAAACTTGTACTGCTTGCATAAAATACAATCTCCCTTGTTAGAAACTTGTAAGAATTTTTAATTGTCGGCCTGCCACAAACCATGTAAATTACAATATTCCCGGGCAGTTACTTTTTCGGCATCCGTCGCAAAGAAAGCTTCCGGTTTATCGCCGGGTTTTAAATACTTGCGCTGCACTTTACCGCACGGACAAATCAATTCAATCCACTCAATATAATGGGCTTCTGTAGACGGATGTTCCACACTCCCTACTTTTACCGTGTATCCGCCATCTACTTTTTCAATCACGGGTACATGTTTTTCAGCTGCTCCGTCAGAAGTTCCTGCTACTTGTAATTTCATAGGCTGTCCGCAACAAACTAATTCTCCTGCACCTGCGTGTACCACTTCTACCTGATTGCCACAAACCGGGCATACGTAAATTTCATTTAATTTCACCATATTTATTCCCCCTATAATACTTTTTGAATTTCAATAAGAATCTCATCATAATTAGGTTCATGAGAAACTTCCGGCACAAATTGAATATAACGAATAATACCTTGTCCGTCTACAATAAAAATAGCACGGGTCAGTAATCCTAAATCTTCTAATAAAACACCATATTCTTTTGCAAATCCAAAATCTCGGTAATCGGAAGCTGTTAATACATTATTTACTCCGGCGGCCGCACACCAACGCGCTTGGGCAAAGGGTAAATCTTTACTTACCGTCAATACACGGACTCGATCGGATAATTTTCCGGCCATTACATTAAAACGACGTGTTTCTATATCACAAACCGGTGTATCTACCGACGGAACACAGGAAATAACTAACACTTTTCCTTCAAAATCTTGTTTTTGAATGATATTTAACGAATTGCCGACTAATTTAAAATTAGGAGCTTTATCTCCAACACAGAGCGTATTACCTGTCAAAACGACCGGCAGACCGTTCATAGAAATAGACTTGTCCACGGGAACCCTCCCTAAATACTATTAGGAAAGTATATAAAATTTTAATTATCTTCGTACTTTTATTATGAATAAAATATATTTATTTCACAACCATTAAAAATAACTAAAATAGAAGAAATTTCTGTTTTTTACTTAAAATTGATTTTTAAAGTGTTTATTTTAATTTCAATATCCAACTAGCCATTTTTTTAAAAATACTTAAATTAACCCTATTTTAATCGTTTAAACACTATTTTTATGTTTTTTAGTTGACCAACGGTTTTAATAAGTGATATGATATAGTAAATTAGTGGCAGGTGGATTTATTTTGTGGATAATATAGCATCATACCCGGAGTTAGTTCCTGTTTTTCAAGATATTGAAACAATTATAGGCAAAGATACCTACGATATGTGGTTAAGGCCTGTTCATTTTGTTTATGAAAACAACACGTTAAAATTATCTTTACCCAATCAATTTTGGGGGCAAACAATTCGTGAACGTTATCATCATATTATTACAGATGCTTTTTTAAAACATTTAGGTGTAAATATAACCGTTATTTATGAAATTACACCTCAAACACCGACGGTAACTCCAATTCCAAAACCTAATCCTGTTATTAAAAAAAATACGTTTGTATCTCGTTTAAATTCATCTTATACTTTTGAAAATTTTATTGAATCCCCTTCAAACCGCTTCGCATACAAAGCGGCACAGGCGGCTGCCCATAAAATGGGTGCGCGGGAAAATAATCCAATTGTTATTTATTCTTCCCCGGGGTTAGGAAAAACACATTTACTACATGCAATCGGTAATGAAATAGTAAAAACGAATCCTTTTGCAAAAGTTTTGTATATGTCCGGCGAAGAATTTGTCAGCGAATATATAGAAGCCCTGCAAAATAAAGAAGCAGAAAGTTTCCGAAAAAAATACAGGACATTGGATTGTTTTTTAATGGATGATATCCAATTTGTATCCGGTAAAGAGGCCTGTACCCAGGAATTTTTTAATACATTTAATGTATTATTTGAAAGCCGTAAACAGATTGTTTTATCTTCGGATAGAACCCCTCAACAACTAGAATGGGATGAAAGATTATCCTCGCGTTTATTATCCGGGCTTCCTGTAGAAATTAAAAGGCCTAATTTGGAAACACGTATAGCTATTTTACGCCAAAAACGCGATTCTATTAACTTTGATATTGGAGATGATGTACTTGCTTTTATTGCGGAAGGAGTACAAACAAACGTACGTGAATTAGAAGGTTCTTTATTTAGACTAGTGGCCTATTGCGGTATGCATGGAATTGTGCCTACAATTTCAATAGCTCAAGAATTATTAGCTGATATTTTAGTAACTCAACGAGATAAATCGATTAACGTTAATAGTATTAAAAAAGTAGTAGGAAAACATTTTAATATAAAAATGGAAGATTTTAATTCTAAACGTAAAACCCAATCTGTGGCGTGGCCTCGTCAAATCGCCATGTTTTTGACTACAGAACTCACGGATTTATCTCTGCCGGAAATTGGGCGAGAATTTAACCGCGATCACAGCACTGTTGTACATGGCCGTGATTTAGTGAAAGAAAAAATAGATACAGATCCTTTTTTTACAGCGGAAATCAATCAAATTATTGCAGAAATTAAATCTGTGGATAAAGTTTAAAAATTAGTGGATAAATGAAGGATAACTACTTAATTTAAGGGTATGTTTTTATAACCAGTTTAAGATGTTTATAAAATAACGAAGTTATAAACAAGACTGATAAAAAATTTGTATAGGATAATTCACAAAATCAACACAATAAACAGGATATATTACAGGAATTATAAATATGAAAATAAATATTACTAAATCAACCCTACTTGAAGGAATCCAAATTATTTCGGCAGGTGTATCTTCCCGCACTACGCTTCCTATTTTGCATAATTTTTTAATGGAAGCTACCGGCGGAAAATTAAAATTAGTTAGAACGGATATGGAGATGGCCACCGTCCATTATGTAAATGCTGAAATTGAAGAAGAAGGAAGTATTACAATCCCTTTAAAAGAATTTAGTGATATTATTAAAAATTTACCGGATGATAAAGAAATAAATTTACAGTTAGATGAAAATAATAAATTTCATATTAAATCGGGTAAAAGTAAATTTTGGGTAATTGGTACTCCTAAAAATGAATATCCTGCTATTCCCGAAGTGGAACATAAAAACAGTGTTGTTTTAAATCCGATTGAACTTCAAAATATGATTGAAAAAACAGCCTTTTCCGCTTCTACACAAGAAACACGCTATATTTTAAACGGTCTTTTATGGAATAATACGGCGGAAAAATTTGAAATTGTGGCGACCGACGGCGGACGTTTAGCAATTGCTACTCATAGTGCTTTAGTTGGTTCTAAAGAATTTAAAATTATTATTCCTACGAAAATTTTAAACGAAGTGTGCCGTTATATTTCGATTGCCAAACCGGCTAAAGACGGAACAATTGAAGTAAATGTTTCTGCTAACCAAGTTAGTTTTGTAATAAAAGAAACAACCTTTATTTCCCGTTTAATAGAGGGGAATTTTCCAAATTATAATCAAGTAATTCCTACTAAGAAAAATATCAACTTTGAAGTTTTTTCAAAAGAATTATTAGCTTCTACTCGCCGTTCTGCGCTTTGTGCGGGGGAATTTGGCAGTGTAGTGAAATATAAACTAGAAAATAATAATTTAACAGTTTCTTCTAATTCACAAAATATGGAATTTACCGACGAAATTCCGGTGGAATATACCCAAGAACCGTTTGAAGCAGCTTTTAATCCGCAATATATTATTGATGTATTAAAAAATATCGGTTCGGAAAAAGTATCTTTTTCCTTTGTGAATGCTTCACAGCCGGTGCTTGTTGAACCGGTAGAAGATAATACATTTAAATATGTAATTATGCCGGTGCGCGCTTAATGAAATTTGGCGAAAAACCCAAAAAAATTTGGCATTCCAGTTCAGATTTAAAAAGTCAGTTTAACCGTTTAAATAATCGTTTAAACCGCTTGCTTATTTTAGACCATGTCTGGAGCCAATTAGTTGGAAACCGGGAAAAATTTTGGGTATTAAAAGCAGTACAAAAAGATACGTTATACGTAAGGGTAAAAGTATCAGTAGCCCGTAGTGAGTTAATAGCTAAAAGGGAGCAGCTTATTAAAGAATTAAATAAGCATTTTGATACTCCCTGGATTAAAAAAATAGAAATTCAGTAAATTTTGTTATTTTTACAAGGAGTAGTTCATGACTGAAGAACAAAAAGAGAAAGAGTATGATTCTTCCAAAATTACCGTTTTGGAAGGGTTAGAAGCGGTGCGGAAGCGTCCGGCTATGTATATTGGTTCTACCGGTCTTCCCGGTTTGCACCATTTAGTATACGAGGTTGTTGATAACTCAGTCGACGAAATTTTAGCCGGCGGTGCAACCACCATTACCGTAACGATTAAAGGCGATATGACGTGCTCTATCCAAGACGACGGGCGCGGTATCCCGGTAGATTTGATGAAAAACGCCAAAGACGCTAAACTACGCAATAAATCGGCGTTAGAAGTTGTAATGACCGTACTGCACGCAGGCGGTAAATTTGATAGCGGTGCTTATAAAGTGTCCGGCGGGTTGCACGGGGTGGGTGTATCGTGTGTAAACGCGCTTTCCGAAACGATGGACGTAGAAGTCCGCCGCGACGGGCATATCCATTTTCAACGCTATCACCGCGGTAAGCCTGAAGATAAAGTGCAAATTATCGGTGATACGAAAGAACACGGAACGAAAGTTACTTTTACCGCCGATCCGGAAATTTTCGGTAATCTTTCTTTTTCCTACGAAACGATTGGTAACCGCTTGCGTGAATTAGCTTTCTTAAATGCCGGTGTTAAAATCATTTACACCGATGAGCGCAAAGAAGAAAATCAAACAGTTACTTTCCTTTACGAGGGGGGAATTTCCCAATTCGTTAAATACTTAAATACGAATAAAACGGTCATTAACCCCGAACCGATTTATTTAACCAAAGAAGTCGGCGATAATTATATTTCGTTTGCTATTCAATACAACGAAGGTTATTCCGAAAACATTTTCTCGTTCGTCAATAACATTCATACGATTGAAGGCGGTACGCACTTAACGGGTTTTCGCAGTTCGCTTACGCGCCTTGTGAACGAATATATTAAAAACAACAATTTAAGCAAACAGCATAAAGATATTACCGTTTCCGGCGACGATATTAAAGAAGGTTTAGCCGTCGTGTTATCGGTTAAAATTCCGCATCCGCAGTTTGAAGGACAGACGAAAACCAAATTGGGTAACTCGGAAGTGGAAGGGATTGTCCGCTCAGTTACCACCGATACGTTGGCCACTTTCTTTGAAGAAAACCCCAAAACAGCCCGCGCTATTTGCGAAAAATGTATGGGAGCCGCAGTTGCCCGCGAAGCCGCGCGTAAAGCGCGCGATTTAACGCGCCGCAAAGGAGCATTAGAAGGCGGAGGACTACCCGGTAAACTGGCTGATTGCCAAGAGCGCGACAGTGCCAAGTGCGAACTCTTCCTCGTGGAAGGGGACTCGGCCGGCGGGTCGGCTAAACAAGGGCGCGACCGCGTGTTCCAAGCTATTTTGCCGCTGCGCGGTAAAATTTTAAACGTGGAAAAAGCACCGCTTGTGAAAATTCTTTCCAGCGATACCGTGCGCGACTTAATCGCCGCCGTCGGTACCGGGGTCGGCGAAGGCGAAGGCGGATTTGATATTTCAAAACTGCGCTATAACAAAATTATCTTAATGGCTGATGCCGACGTGGACGGACAACACATTTCCACCCTGCTTTTAACGTTCTTCTACCGCCAGTTAAAACCGCTGATTGACGGCGGGCACGTGTATTTGGCACAACCGCCGCTCTACAAAGTGAAAAAAGGCAAGAGCGAGCAATATTTGCAGACGGAAGACCAAATGCAACAATGGCTAATGAAAGAAGGGTTAGCCAGCGTAACGGTAACGAATATGACCACCCAGCAAGAAATTGCCGCATCGTCGCTACGCGATTTACTGAAAATTTTGCGTGATGTGGAAGATATTTTGGCAAAATTGGAAGTCAAAAACATTACCTTGCAAGATTTTATGGCCTTTATTGCGGAAGGCAAAGTGCCGGTGTACCGTATTCCGCTTAAGAGCGGCGGATTTAAGTATTTCTACACGGAACAAGAATACCGCGCCTATGAAGACCAATATATCCAGGAAAAACGCGAAGAACTTGCCGCCGACGGTGTAGATGTTTCCACTGTGTCCAACGAAAACTTGGTGCCGGAACATCAAAGCTTGTTTGAATTTGGTAAGTTACTTGCTTGCGAAAAGAAGCTGGAAGCGTTTAATTTCTCGTTTGCGCAGTATCCGCTTATTGAAAGCGAAAAAGACCGCGTAAACCCGCTTTTTAAAGTAAATAACGGCAAAACAGATGTACTTGTATACAGTTTAGCCGAACTGTTACACGCCGTTAAAGAAGCGGCCAGCTCCGGGGCTTCTATCCAACGCTATAAAGGGTTAGGGGAAATGAACCCCGAACAACTTTGGGAAACGACTATGGACCCGTCCCGCCGCAAGTTAATCCAAGTAAAAATCAACGACCCGGCCGACACGGAGCAGGCATTTACGATGCTCATGGGCGACCGCGTAGAACCGCGCCGCGATTTTATCCAATCGCACGCGCTAGAGGTAAAGAACTTGGATATTTAATTTCGCGCCGGGCATTTTTCCGCCCGGCCCGACGATTTAATCTTTTAGGAGATTTTTAAATGAGTGAAGAAAACAGCAATTTGCCACAAACCCAAAACGTTAATGTAAACGTGGATTTGTTTGGCGATATTCAACAACGCGATATTGCGGGCGAAATGCGCTCGTACTACATTGACTATGCGATGAGCGTTATTGTCGGGCGTGCCTTGCCCGACGTGCGCGACGGTTTAAAACCGGTGCACCGCCGTGTATTATATTCCATGAACGAAATGGGTTTAAAATACAATAAACCCTACAAAAAATCCGCCCGCGTGGTGGGGGACGTACTCGGTAAATACCACCCGCACGGCGATACGGCTGTGTACGATACGCTCGTGCGTATGGTGCAGGATTTTTCGCTTCGCAAACCGTTAATTGACGGTCAGGGCAACTTCGGTTCCATTGACGGCGACTCCGCTGCCGCTATGCGTTACACCGAATGCCGCTTGCAAAAAATTTCCGAAGAAATGCTGGGCGACCTCGATAAAGACACCGTCAAAATGATTCCCAACTACGACGGCTCTTTATTGGAACCTTCCGTTTTGCCGGCCAAACTTCCGGCCTTACTCGTCAACGGTTCGTCGGGTATTGCCGTAGGTATGGCTACCAACATTCCCACCCACAATTTAGGTGAAGTGTGCGACGGAATTATTGAATATATCAAAAATCCGGAAATTACCACCAAAGAGATGATGAAAATCATCAAGGGACCGGATTTCCCGACGGGAGCAATCATCCGCGGTACCAAAGGCATTTACGAGTATTTTGAAACGGGCCATGGCAGTGTAAAAGTGCAAGCCCGCACGGAAATTGAAGAACGCAAAGGCGGCCGCGAAGCGATTGTAGTAACCGCTATTCCGTACCAAGTCAACAAAACCGCTTTAATTGAAAATATCGTCGGCCTGGTACGCGATAAAAAAGTAATGGATATTTCCGATATTCGCGACGAGTCGGACCGCCGCGGTATGCGCCTGGTGATTGAAATTAAGCGCGACGGTAATGCCCAAGTGGTGCTCAATCATCTTTTCAAACATACGCAACTGCAAACGTCGTTCCCGGTCAATATGCTGGCGATTGTGGACGGCCGCCCGCGTGTGTTGTCGCTCAAAGAAGTAATGAAAGCGTATGTTAAACACCGCAAAGAGATTGTTACCAACCGCACCAAATTTGATTTAAATAAAGCGCAAAAACGCGAGCATATTTTGAACGGGTTGTTAATTGCCATTGCGAATATGGACGAAGTCGTAGCTATCATCCGCAAAGCCAAAGACCCGACGGAAGCCAAGTTTACCTTGATGACGCGCTTTACGCTGACCGAAGTGCAAGCTCAAGCAATTTTGGATATGCGCTTACACCAGCTTACGCAACTGTCCGCGCTCGCCATTGAAAACGAACGCAAAGATTTATTAAAGCTGATTGCGGAGTTACAAGATATTTTAGCCAATCCGCAACGTGTATTGGACATTATCGTAAGTGAACTGGCCGAGCTCAAAAAGACGTACGGCGACCCGCGCCGCACCGAAATCGGCCCGGATATGACGGATTTCTCCATGGAAGATTTCATTGAGAAAGAAGACGTCGTCATCACGATTTCCAACGACGGTTACGCCAAACGTATCCCGGTTTCTACCTATAAGAGCCAAAACCGCGGCGGCAAAGGCATTATCGGCAGCAAAACGAAAGAAGAAGATTTTATGGAACACTTGTTCATCACTTCTTCGCACGCTACGATTTTGATGTTCACCAACCGCGGCCGCGTGTTTGCGCTGCGCGCCTTTGAAATTCCCGAAGGCAACCGTATGTCTAAGGGGAAAGCGCTTGTCAACCTCTTGCAATTAACCGGCGAAGAAAAAGTTACTTCCGCCGTAGCGATTGAGGATTTTGACCCCAAACACAGCGAAAACACGTATCTTACTATGTGTACGCGCTTTGGCAGTATTAAACGTGTGGAGCTGAGTGAATTTGCCAACATTCGCCGCGCCGGTATTATTGCGATGGGCCTGGAAGAAGGCGACGTACTGATTAGCGTACAGATGACGTTTGGTAAGTCCGATATTATCGTGGCGACCAAAAACGGCAAATCTATCCGCTTTGATGAAAACCAAGTCCGCGCCATGGGCCGCCCGGCCAAGGGTGTACGCGCCATTAACTTAGGCGAAGGTGACGTCGTAGTCGGCATGGAACATGCGCCCAACGACCAACCGCAGCCCGACGTGCTTTCCGTGTGCGAAAACGGCTTTGGTAAGCGCACTGAATTTAGCGAATACAAACGCCAAAACCGCGGCGGTATGGGGGTTATTACGATTAAAACCTCGGCCCGCAACGGCTCGGTAGTGGGTATTAAGCTTGTAGACGAGAGCAAGGACTTAATGATTATTACCGAAAAAGGCATGACCATTCGTGTACGGTGCGGAGACATTCGTTCCGTCAGCCGCAATGCCCAAGGGGTAACCTTGGCGAAGATGGAGCCGGGCGATAAGATTGCACGTATTGCGCCGGTAGTCAAAGAAGAAGAAAAAGAAGACGAAGAATAATAACGGCTGATATTAAGTTTCGTTATGCGCATAAAACGCAGACTGAAAAGTCTGCGTTTTATGTCTTAACAAGGGCCAACCATTTGCCACATTTGAGTATCTTTGCAGTCCCTTACCCTTGACGTAGATACCGCTACTCTTATCTTAATTTTGCAACCAGGACCTATCCAAAAGGCCTATCGGTAAGTTGGGCCTAAAAATCGGTTGACGCAAATAAAAAAGTATCATAACCTAGTTAAAGACACCTTGCTCGTTACCTAGAGTTTATTTTTATATGTGCGGAGGAAATATGAAAAAAATAATTACAGCAGTGTTGTTATTTGTTGGAATATGTGCATTGGGCGGATGTGTAGAAGATGAAGATTTTGAATTGTTCAGTCAGCATTCTACATACCGAAATGGGGAGAAAACGCCTTGGGGAACAAAAGTCAAAGATCCGGAACCGAATAATCCATATCCTTTGTATGTTTTCCCGTCTGTTTTCCCTGATAAGACCGGAGATTTTGCGTTTCACTTTGCTAATCCCTGGGCTTTTGAAACTACGCAAGATTATCAACAGGCAAAAGATCCTTCAAAACGTTTGGTTGTTACTGCAATCTATCCGGAACCGGAAAAATGTTTGGATTGTGATGTCCAATTTCCTTATTTTGAGCGGTTGGCAAAGCAATTTGAGGGAAGCGGTGTTGAATTTGTTGTGTTGTTTTTCGGGAAAGATAGAGAAAAACTTGCTTCTTTAGATTGGCTGCAAGCGGCGGACAAAGCGCAAGTATATTATAATTCTTTTGATTGGTGTAAAGACGGGCTTCATGGTTATTGTCCTAATGCAGCAGATGTGGAGTGGTTTGCCGGATCTAAAAAAGCAAATCTAGCCGGACAGATAGGCTTTCCTACTTCGCAAAATGAAGCGATCTCTCCTGAAGAAGTATACGAAAAATACGTCAAACAAACTTGGGATTTGTTAGAAAAATACGGAGATGAAACACACCAAGCTTGGGTCTCGGCAAATAAGTAAGAATAAGATTATCAATTAGTAGTATTTTTAATCCCCCGTAACAGGGGGATTTTTTTATCAAAATTTACTTCTAAAAAAAAGGTTTACAAGTCGCGTCCAAAGTGCTATAAATTTTATAGGGGAGAATCTACTATGAGAACCAATCCACATATTTTGGAAATCAATACGCGTTCGTGGCTTCGTCGGTTAAGTGAAGAGTACGGACGCAATTTTACGTTAAGTGATGTACCAGAAGACTTTTTAAACAAAGTAAAAAATTTGGGCTTTGATGCTATTTGGTTGATGGGTGTTTGGCAGGAAAGCCCCTCGGCGCGCGATATTGCACGCAATTCTAAAGAAGTACAAGACCAAATCCGCGCCTTCAAGCCGGACTTTAATACCGACGATATCTCCGCTTCTCCTTATGCCGTTTATGATTACAACGTAGATGCTTCCCTCGGCGGCAATGAAGCCCTTGCAAAACTGCGAGAGCGGTTGCGAGAAAAAGATATTTTGCTTTTACTTGATTTTGTAGGCAATCATATGGCGTTGGACTGCCCTGCTGTTACCGAACATCCGGAATTTTTTATTAACACCGGTATGCAAGAGCCGTCCGTGCATAAGGATTGGTTTTTTAAAAACGCTAACGGCGTGTATATTGCACATGGACGCGATCCGTATTTTGCTCCTTGGACGGATACGGCGCAACTTAATTATTTTAACCCGAAAACGCGTGAATTTATGCTCGCCAATTTACGGCGCGTGGCTGATATGTGTGACGGTGTACGTTGTGATATGGCCATGTTGACACTAAATAAAGTGCACCGCGATACCTGGTGGGAATTTATCGGCGGGGAACTTCCTAAAGAAGAATTTTGGTTTCAAGCACTGGAAAATATACGTGAAGACCACCCGGAATTTGTCTTTATTGCCGAAGTGTATTGGGGATTAGAATGGGAAATTCAGGAAATGGGTTTTGATTATACCTACGATAAAGTGCTTTATGACCGGTTGCGTTTTTCTAACCCCGAAGATATTAAAGGGCATTTGCGTGCGGAGCATTTATATCAAATGCGTTCTATTCGCTTTACGTCCAACCACGATGAAGAAGAAGCATTAAAAGCCTTTGGACGGGAAAAATCACTGGCGGCTAGTGTAATTATCGCCACGCTTCCCGGAGCGCGTATGTTTCACTTATTCCAGATTTTAGGCCGTAATGCGCGTATGCCGATTCAATATGCACATGACGAATTTGTAGTAGCAGAGGATGTTCGTGCCTATTATCACAAATTATTCACGATTGCTTCTGCCCCGGCCTTCCATGGAGGACAGTGGTCTATGCGTGGATTAGATAGTGCGGGAGATGACTCTTTCCACAATATCCTTTCCTGGCAGTGGAAGCAAATGAACACCGGGAAATTAGTTGTGATTAACTATAGTGCTTCCCCAGCGAAAGCACACTTATCGCTAAAAGGTGTACAGGGCGAAGTGACAGAAGAATTTTCAGGTAGAAAGATTAACATCTCTGCGGAAATGGCTGCCCAGGGGGCAACCTTAGAATTGTTGCCATACGAAAGTAAAATTTTTACCTATACGGTGTAATTAGAAATCAATATGGCACTCGGTCCGTTTTCTAAGCAAGACCATTTACAAATTTCTTCGTTAGGAATGGAATTTGCTGTTGCGGAAATTTTAGGAACAGGACTTGGTTTTTGGCTAGATAGCAAATGGGGAACAACCCCGTGGATGTTGTTAGTAGGAGTAGCCGGGGGATTTGCCCTTGGGTTTTACATGATTTGGCGCGCGGCAAAGGAAATGGAAAAGGAAGCGCAAGCCGGCAAGGTAAAAGAAAAAGATGGACATTGCTGAAATTATTGCACATCATATTTTAGATCACGATTGGGGAATTACGCTGGGCGGATTTCGGTTGCCGATTACTACCCATTCGGTAACTATTTTTGCGGTCAGCGTGCTTTTACTCCTGGGATTAGGGTGGATTTCCCGTTCTCCCGTAAGCCGTAGTGGCCGGTTGCTTACCACGTTGGCAGAAAGCTACATCACGTTTATTCGCGATAGTTTAGTCCTTCCCAATATGGGCGCGGAAGGCCGCGGATTTTTACCGTATTTTTGTACGTTATTTTTATTTATTTTAACGGTTAATCTTGTGGGAATGATTCCGGAAATGAAAACCGCTACTTCCAACATTTCTGTAACAGCAGCGCTTGCTCTTTGTTCCGGAGGAGTGATTCTTTACAGCGGGCTTAAATATCATGGAATTGTGGGATTTTTAAAAGGGTTTGTTCCTTCCGGAACGCCTATTTGGTTGATACCGCTCATTTTCCCGTTGGAAGTCATCAGCACAATTATTAAAGTGTGCGTGTTAGCAATTCGTTTGTTTGCGAATATGCTTTCCGGGCATATGGTTTTATTGTGCTTGCTTTTAATTATTTTTGTGGTTGGACAAATGCATATTGCCGCTGGAGCGGGGGCATTACTTCCGGCCATGGTGCTTGAAATTTTTATGACGTTTTTGGAGTTGTTAGTTGCGTTTTTACAGGCGTATGTGTTTACCTTGTTGACGGCCATTTTTGCCGGAAGCGTAATTCATACGCACTAATTTATTTTGAATGGGGCGTTTGCCCAAAGGAGAAAAAAATGGAACTCGTAGCACTTAAATATATTGCCGCCGGTATCGGTGCCGGTTTAGTTGTTATTGGTGCGGGGCTTGGATTAGGGAAAATCGGTACTGCCGCGTTGGAAGGGACGGCCCGCCAACCGGAAGCTGGTTCCGATTTAAGAACCACCATGATTATTATTGCCGCGTTGTTAGAAGGGGCAGCCATGTTGGGTTTGGTAATTTGCTTGCTCACCATGGTAATGAAATAAAACAGGTTGTAATTTATGGAAGATTTACTCAAGCCCGATTACGGGGTAATGATTCTTACCATCTGTAATTTCCTGCTCCTGGTTTACTTGCTAAAGCGTTTTGCCTGGGACGGGCTGATTGGTGCGCTTGAAAAACGAGAAGAAAAAATCACTTCGGATATTCAAAAAGCCGAAGCGGACCGGGTCTCTGCTGAAACGTTGAAGCGTGAATTAGATGAAAAACTAGCTCAAATTTCGCAACAAGCTTCTCAAAAAATGCAGGAAGCTGTTAAATTGGGGCAAGCTCAAAGCGCGCAACTTCTTGCCCAAGCGCAAGAACAAGCCAATCGTCTGTTGGAACAAACAAAGCAGCAGTTAGAAGTAGAAAAAAACCAAGCACTGGCGGATGTGCGTAAAGAAATTGTTGAGACGGCCGTTCTTGCGGCTCAAAAGGTATTGCAAGAACAGATAAGCACTAAAGCTGCAGATGATGCCGTTTCGCGCGTTTTAGAAGAAATAAAAACGAAGTAAATTATGAATAGTACGAATAGAATTGCCGCCCAGCGTTATGCGGCTGCCTATGACGCTTTAAGTAAAACAAAAGAGGAAGCTTCCCGTAGAAGCAGTTTACTTCGGGAGGCGCAAACGGCGCTTGCTGCGCAACAAGAGGCGATGACAAACCCTCGGATTTCGTTGCAACTTAAAAAGGAAGCGGTGCGTGAAGCGTTGGCAGGGGCGCCGGAAACGGCTTCGTTTATTGAATTATTATTAGATGCTAAACGCTATTATTTATTGCCGGAGATTACGCGTCGGGTGGATGCATTGTTAGATGAACGGCTAGGTATTATTCGTGCCCAAGTATATGCAGCTAAGGAATTGACAACAACTCAGCAGAAACAAACACAGGACGTATTATCCAAACGTTATGGTGGACAAGTGGAAGCGGAGTTCATTACGAGTCCCGGTTTACTAGGTGGTCTTAAAATTTTTTGCCGTGGTGAACAGATAGACGGGAGTTTGAAAAATAAATTGGAAAAATTACAAGAAGAATTAACAAAATAACGGTATTTAAATATGGCAATCAGACCAGAAGAAATAACAAGTATTATTAAAAGCAAAATTGAAAAAGCGGATACATCTTTGGATATCAATGAAGTGGGTACCGTTATCCAAGTGGGCGATGGTATTGCGCGCGTACATGGATTAAACCGGGTAAAAGCGTCAGAATTAGTTGATTTTGGCCATGGGGTTAAAGGAATGGCGATGAACTTGGAATACGACAATGTAGGTTGTATTTTGATGGGTTCGGATCAACAAAT
This sequence comes from uncultured Elusimicrobium sp., assembly GCA_902781765.1. Lineage (GTDB taxonomy): Bacteria > Elusimicrobiota > Elusimicrobia > Elusimicrobiales > Elusimicrobiaceae > Avelusimicrobium. The sequence goes on from CACZKQ010000001.1 coordinate 28,749, forward strand.
TCACGAAGGTACTACCGTTAAACGTACGGGGGAAGTAATCAGTATTGCGGTAGGGAAAGAGGTTATCGGCCGCGTGGTGGATCCGTTGGGTAATCCGCTAGACGGCAAGGGGGAAATTAAATCCGAAAAAACCATGCCGCTAGATATTGTGGCCCCCGGGATCATTGATCGTCAACCGGTTAAACAACCGCTTCAGACCGGTATTAAAGCGATTGATTCCATGGTTCCGATTGGAAAAGGCCAGCGCGAACTTATTATCGGCGATCGTCAAACGGGTAAAACGGCGATTGCGATTGATGCGATTATCAATCAAAAAAACATTCCGGAAAACGAACGTTGTATTTGTATTTATGTTGCGATTGGGCAAAAACAAAGTACGGTCGCTCAAGTCGTCAAAACGTTGACCGATTTTGGCGCGATGGATTATACGGTAGTTGTTTCTGCAACCGCTTCGGATCCGGCTTCGTTACTTTATATCGCTCCGTACGCCGGGTGTGCCATCGGGGAATTTTTCATGTGGCAAGGCAAAGATGTACTTATTGTCTATGACGATTTATCCAAACACGCGCAAGCATACCGTCAAATGTCATTACTCTTGCGCCGTCCGCCAGGACGCGAAGCTTACCCCGGAGATGTATTTTATTTGCACTCCCGTTTGCTGGAACGCGCTTGCAAACTTTCCAATGAGAACGGCGGCGGTTCTTTGACAGCTTTGCCGATTATTGAGACGCAGGCTAACGATGTTTCTGCGTATATTCCTACGAACGTAATTTCCATTACCGACGGGCAGATTTACTTGGAAAGCAACCTCTTTTTAAGCGGTATTAAACCGGCTGTAAACGTTGGGCTTTCCGTATCGCGTGTAGGTGGAAGCGCCCAGCGCAAAACCATGCGTAAAGTAGCCGGAACACTTCGTATTGATTTATCGCAATATCAGGAACTTGCCGGATTTGCTCAATTTGGTTCGGAATTAGACAAAGAATCCCAACGTCAAATTGAACGCGGTAAGCGTATGACGGAACTTTTGAAACAAAATCAATATTCGCCGCTTAAAGTGGGCGAAGAAGTGTTGGTTTTGTATGCAGGAACCCATGGATATTTAGATGATATTCGTGTAAGTGATGTGTTAGTTTATGAACAACAACTGCTTAGTTTCGCGCGAACGGAACGGAAGGATACGTTGGACGAACTAAATGCTGCTAAGGAACTAACGGAAGAGTTAGAAACACACATCAAAAAATTATTAGAAGATTTTAAAACGGTTTTTAAAACCGGGAAATAGGAGCTTAATATGGACGCAAAATCTCGCAAAAAATATTTAGTAACCGGTGGCGCCGGATTTATCGGGAGCAATATTGCTAAAACCCTGGAAGCGCAAGGTCACGAAGTAACCGTATTGGATGACTTTCACAAAAACGGACATTTTAAGAATTTAATTGGTTTTAAGGGCGATGTAATAGCCATGGATTTATTTGAAAAAGTTCCACATGACATGTATTTTGACGCTATTTTCCATGAAGCCGCTATTACCGATACAACTGTTATGGACCAAAAAGCCATGATGGAACAAAACGTAGAAGCATTTAAAAATCTGCTTAATTTTGCCGCAGAAAATGAAATTAAAAAAGTAATTTATGCTTCCAGCGCGGCAACCTATGGCAACGGACCGGTTCCCAACGTGGAAACACAACCCACCCATCCGGAAAATGTGTACGGATTTTCTAAGGCAATTATGGACAATGTTGCCCGTCAATTTGCCGAAGATAACCACGATATGACCATTATTGGATTGCGTTATTTTAATGTTTACGGACCCGGTGAATATTACAAGGGAAAAATGGCCAGCATGGTGTATCAATTGTACAACCAAATGAAAGAGGGCAAACGTCCGCGCGTATTCAAAATGGGCGAACAAGAACGCGATTTTGTCTATGTAAAAGATATTGTCAAAATCAATTTATGCGCGCTGACCAACGGTAAAGAAACCGGTGTATATAACGCGGCAACGGGTATTCCGCGTAATTTCAACGATATGATTGCGTGCCTCAATAAGGAAATGGGAACAAATTTAGAACCCGAATATATCGATAATCCGTATAAGGCATTTTTCCAGGTAAAAACACAAGCGGATATTACCAAATCAAAAGAAAAACTCGGCTATACGCCCGATTATTCTTTAGAAGACGGTATTGCCGATTACGTGAAAATTTTAAAAGCGGAAAATAGATAAATGGAATCGTTACGCGACATCCGGCAAAACATTAAAGCCATTAAATCCACCCAGCAGATCATGCAAACCATGAAGATGATCTCCAATGCGCGCATTCGTAAAGCGCAAGATGCCATGGTGGCGGCTCGTCCTTTTGCCAAAAAGATGTTGGAGATGGTAACAGATTTAAAAAACGAAGTGCTTGCCTTGCCTCAACCGGAAATCGGGGAGAGCTGGGCAAGCCGGTTTTTTATCAACCGGACCGGGGATCCCCATAAAATCGGGTTGCTGGTAATTACGGGGGATAAAGGCCTTGCCGGTTCATTTAATGCGGTCGTTTTGCGCGCAGCGGTACGTTTTCTAAAAGAAAACCGCGATAAGCAAATCACTGCTTTTGTTGTTGGTAAAAAAGGACGTGATTTTTTGGCTCGGCTACGCATGAACAATTTAACAATTGCGTATGAAAGTATAGGAATTTTTCCTAAAGTTTCTTACGCGCACGCGGAGTTGTTGGGCGAAGCAATTATGAAATCCTTTTTAGAAGAAAATTTGAGTACGGTTACGCTGATCTACAATGATTTTAAATCTATGGCGAGCCAAAATTTGGTAGAAATTCCCTTTTTACCGTTTACTCTTTTATCTTCACAAAAAGCGCAAGATGAACACGAGTTTGAATTTGAACCGGGGCTCTTGGAGATTTTTAAACTGCTCGTGCCGCGGTTAATTAAGGCAAATATGTACCGCATTTTACTGGAATCTCAAGCGGCGAACTTAGCCGCTACAACGAATGCCATGGACGCAGCCAGTAAGAATGCAGGAGAAATTGTAGATGCTTTAGGTTTAAAATTAAATAAAGTGCGTCAGGCCGGCATTACCAATGAAATTTTGGATATAGTCAACGGGGCGGAAGCCTTAAATAACTAACACATAGGGATAAATTATGAATACGGGAAAAGTAATTCAAATTATTGGAGCGGCGGTGGATATTGAGTTTAATCAAGAGCATCTGCCTTCTATTGAGAATGCGATTGAAATAGAAATGGGTGATGGTAAGAAAATCGTAGCGGAAGTAGCCCAACAAATGGGAGATGGTATCGTCCGCTGTGTAGCTCTTGAAAGCACAGATGGTTTGCAACGCGGAGCTAAGGCGATAGATACAGGGGATTCTCTTAAAGTTCCGGTGGGAGAAGCCTGTCTGGGGCGCTTAATGAACGTGTTGGGGCAACCGCAAGACCACAAAGGCGATATTAACGCCGAGATGAAACTCCCCATCCACCGCGCGGCTCCGTCTTTGGAAGACCAAAACCCGACCCCGGAAATTTTTGAAACGGGTATCAAAGTAATTGACTTAATTGCCCCGTATATGAAAGGTGGAAAAGTAGGACTATTCGGCGGCGCGGGCGTAGGCAAGACCGTTCTTATTATGGAACTTATTAACAACGTCGCGCGCGAACACCACGGCAGTTCCGTTTTCGGCGGCGTGGGG
>CACZKQ010000002.1 GCA_902781765.1 uncultured Elusimicrobium sp.
CACCCTTCCGTGCCGGCGTTTTTAATGGCTTCCAAGGCGTAGCGGATATACTCTTTGCCATCTTTTTGCTCTACAGAAAATTCCGGCTCAGAGGCATTTACATCCGGCGGCAAGGTTTCGAAACCCATTTTGCGGGCTTCTTCCAAATACGTTACAATTTTATTTTCTTTATCTTCCGCACCAATGGCGTTGTGGCCAATTTCGTTGGTAAGCGCGGAACACATAAATTCAATGGGGTAGTTAGCTTTTAAATATGCGGTTTGATACGTTACCAGGGCGTAAGCGTACGAGTGAGATTTGTTAAACCCATAGCCCGCAAACGCCTTCATCTGTTCGTAAATATGCGTGGCAACTTTCTCTGATATTTTGTTTACTTTGCACCCTTCCACAAATTTTTTACCGAATTTTTCCATCACTTCAATTTTCTTTTTACCCATGGCTTTACGCAGGGTATCGGCTTCGCCGGGGGTAAAGCCACCCAGCAGCTTAGAAATCTGCATGATTTGTTCTTGGTAAACCATACAACCATAAGTATCTTTCAACACTTCTTCCAAACGTGGGGTTTCGTACGTGATTTTTTCTTGCCCGTTTTTACGGCGTACAAACATATCCATCATGCCCGATTCCATCGGCCCCGGGCGATACAATGCTACTAGGGCGGATAAATCACTAAATTGCGAAGGTTGTAATTTTTTAATTAAATCGCGCATACCGCCGCCTTCTAGTTGGAAAATTCCCAACGTTTTGCAAGCGGAAAGCATTTCGTATGTTTTTTTATCATCCAACGGAATTTTGTTGATGTCAAAGTTAGGGTCATGACGTTGACGGACCATTTTTTCGGCATTATCAATTACTGTTAAGGTGCGAAGCCCCAAAAAGTCCATTTTAAGTAACCCTAAGTTAGAACACGGCTCCCCTTCAAATTGCGTGGTTATGGCGTCGCGCGCTCCGCGGGCCAACGGCACATATTCGCTAACGGCCTCTTTGGTAATCAAAACTCCGGCCGCGTGAATACCGGTATGGCGTTTTAGTCCTTCAATTTTTTGGGCTAAGTCAAACAGTCGTTTGCTTTGCGGATTATTGGTTATTTCGTTGCGAAGCTCGTTAATTTCCAACGCTTTTTCTAGGGTCATTTTAGGGTCGTTGGGAATCATTTTGGCAATACGGTTTGCTTCCGCAACTGGGATTTCCATCACGCGTGCCACATCTTTTAACGCTAATTTGGCTTTCATGGTTCCAAAGGTAATAATTTGGGAAACTTTATCATGCCCGTACTTTCCGCGTACGTAATCAATAACGCGTTCGCGCCCGGCGTCGGACATATCAATATCCAAATCGGGCATGCTGACGCGGTCCGGGTTTAAAAAACGTTCAAAAAGCAGTTTATTTTTGATGGGGTCCACGCGTGTAATGTCCAAGCTGTACGCCACCAGCGACCCGGCGCCGGAGCCACGCCCCGGCCCGATGGGAATATCATGCGCGCGGGCCCAGTTGATAAAATCTTGCACGATGAGAAAGTAGCAATCAAACCCCATGGTAATAATGACGTTAAATTCATATTCCAGTTGTTTCCAATACTCGTCAGGTACGTTTCCGTCCATTTTTTTAATAAGGCCCTTGCGGCAAATATCCTTAAAATACTCGGCGGAGTTAGGAAATTCTTTGGGGATGTCAAAGTTCGGCAGAATAAATCCATGCTTGGGAAATTCCAAATTGCACATTTCCGCAATTTTTAAGGTGTTTTTACACGCTTCGGGGGTATGGGCAAAGAGAGCGCACATTTCGTCGGGTGATTTGAAATATAACTCGTGCGACATTTGCATCCGGTGCGGGTCGTTAAGGGTTTTACCGGTTGCGATACAAACGTGAATATCGTGTGCTTCCCAATCTTCTTTGAGTTCGTAGTGGCAATCGTTGGTGGCGACGACTTCAATCCCGGTCCGCTTAGACACATCTTTTAAAAGTGGCAACGATTCCACTTCTTCACGGATTCCGTGGTCCATTAGTTCAATATAATAATTCCCTTTTCCAAAGATAGATTCATATTCTTTAGCTAGCGCACATGCTTTTTCAAAGCCGCCTTCTTCGCGCACGTACTGGGATAAAAAACCTTTTAAACAGCCCGATAAACAGACCAGTCCGCCGCTATGCTTTGCCAAAATTTCCTTATCAATGCGTGGATGATAATAAAACCCGTCCACCCAGGCCATGGAATTGAGTTTCATCAAATTAAGGTAGCCTTCGTGGTTCTTGGCAAGCAAAGTCAGGTGGCCAGTGCGGGATTTGTCTTTTTGGTTGTATTTACCTTCACTAATATAAAATTCGCAGCCGATGATAGGTTTAATGCCGGCGTCGTTGGCGGAAGCATAAAAATCCAGTGCGCCGTACATATTTCCATGGTCCGTAATGGCCATAGCCGGGATTTTCTGTTCGGCTAAGCCCTTTAAAAATTTAGAGGGTTTATGGTTTTCGGATACGCGCAACATGCCATCCAGTAGCGAGTATTCCGTATGATTGTGAAGTTGTACAAATTCTGCCATAATATTCTAATTCCGCCGAGGCGGACCAAAAAAATGTAAAATGTAGTTATGAAACATTATAGTAAATTAAAAGAGACAAAGATTTCCACAAAAACCCTGTATAGGGGAGTTTTGAATGTAAAGCTAGATGGTGTGAAATTATTAAACGGAGAAACTTCCACCCGTATTTATTTTGAACACCAAGGTGCAAGTGGTATTTTGCCGGTAGAGAACGGATACGTTTATCTGGTCCAGCAGTACCGCTATCCAATTGGGCAAGTAACGTGGGAGATTCCCGCCGGAAAACGCGAAAAAGGGCAAACTTTTTTGACCTGTGCGCGTGCGGAGCTAAAGCAGGAAACAGGTTTGTCTGCTAAATCCTTGAAAGAGATTATGGTGTTTCATCCGTGTAATGCGTTTTCCAGCGAAGTGCAGCATTTGTATTTAGCAACGGGGCTTTCCCGCGGTGAAACGGACCCAGATGAAGATGAATTTTTAAATGTGCAAAGATTTCCCTTAAAAAAAGTGTACCAGATGATTCAAAAAGGGGAAATTACAGATGCCAAAACGATACTCTGTTTGCAGTGGTATCAATTAAATCATTAGTAAAAGCGGGTTGATTACCGATACTTTTTGCTTTTGGTGCCGCCCTGGTAGGAGTAGCCCAAATCATGTTTGATAAGTTCGCGCGCAAGGTCTTGACCTTGACCGTTGGTAACGTCGCACAAGAGCCGGAAGTATTTATCGCGCCCGCAGTTAGATAAATTGACAGGCTCCTTGGCTAAAAATTCCTTGGTAAATTCTTTGGCTTTTTGTGCGTTTTTTTTCTCGCGTTCGGTTTTGCCTTTGATTTCGGCGGTATCCACCCCACGCACGCGCACAGGCACTTTTTCGCAATACACCGCCAGCGAACAATTTAAGTTAATTTTAAAGGTGTCCCCGTCGTAAACAGAAGCAATAGACACATTCTCAAATACTTGGTTTTCTTCCATAGAACCGGTTTTGGTCAGCGGCTTGCCTTGCTGCTGCATAAAGTACAAAATCACCGTAATAATCACGCTAGCCCAAAATTTGATTTGTTTAGCAGAAGAGGTTTTTCGTTTGCGAGATGTTGTTTTTTTGCGTGTGGCGGCCATTTATTTCTCCGGGAATAAAATAAATAAGCTTTTCGGTTGGACGGCAATTTCTAGCGTATAATGCGTTTTGCGCGGTTCGCCGTCTATGTGATATAAAATTTCGCCGGGTTGGCGGATAATGGCATGCTGGACGGCCAGTTCACTTGTAACCCCAAACGGCCGCCAGGTGTCCGTAAAAAACGACGGTGTTGCCAAAGCAAGTTTCCACTTCGGCGCGTTGTGAACGGTAATCATATCTAGCTTTCCGTCTGTTAAGCTAGCATGCGGGGCAATTTTAAAATTACTTCCGTATTGACGTCCGTTAGCAAATACAAGTGTCAGCGGGGCAAGGGGGCTTGTGTGTCCGTCGGCATTCAATTCAAGTGTACGCGGTTGGTACGAAAAAACGGTTTTTGCGCCAATTTTGAAGTACGGCCATTTTCCGCGCGCACCAGTTGCGCCTTGTTCCATAAATTTCCAGGCTATATCGGCTTCAATGCCTACTCCGGCTAAATTTAAAAAGAGTTCTCCGTTGGCTAGCCCGGTATCACACAAAACGCGTGTGCCGCGTTGTAAACGCATCAAGGCTTCTTCCGGCAGTAGCGACATCCCGATTTCGCGCGCCAGGCCGTTACCGGACCCATGCGGAATAATTCCCAGCGCGGTTTGTGTGTTTACCAGTCCGCGTGCCGTTTCGTTAATTGTTCCGTCCCCGCCGATTGCTACCACCGTTTCAAATCCTAAAGCGGCGGCCTCGCGCGCTAGCTCGGTTGCATGGCCCGGAGCTTTTGTTAAACGCATATCCGCACCCGGGAAATTAACCTGTATGGCGCGTGCCATGCGCTCCGGATCTGCCGGAGATTTTCCGCTTTTAGGATTTAAAATAAAACGAATTTTCATAATTTTTTCACATCATCTTTAGTGAGTGTTTTGTCATTTTTAGTCAATGCTTCGTACAGGCGTTCAATCTTTAAAAAATTGCATCCTAACAAGGCCAATTTCCCACCCACTGTAACTATAAATAGCATGAATACGGCAAATAATCCTAAATTGATTAAAATGTTAAAATTGGACATCGGGAAAGTTAATACGCCCATTTGGGATTTTAGATTCATATCCGCCAGTTGTACGACCGCAAGTACCGGTTGCTGCCCGACGAACACTTTATACATACCGATTACCGCAAATAACATCAGAAGTAAACCTACACAAAGCAGTAAATAACCTGTAATTTTATGTTGCATACCTGCTCCTTTTTTTTAATAAATTATAACAAAACGTGCGGACGGATTGCACAAGCCAGGTGGATTGTCTAAATTTGATATACTTTATATATATTCATTCCAAGAAGGTTTTATGAAAACAAGTACACAAATTAGAAACAGTTATTTAGAATTTTTTAAAAGTAAAGGACTTCCGGTTCTTCCGTCTAGTTCTCTGGTACCACACAACGACCCTACCCTTTTGTTTACATCTGCCGGAATGGTGCAATTTAAAGCTAATTTTTTAGGAATTGATAATTCGCTTAAAAACGCCGCTACGTGCCAAAAGTGTGTACGTACGACCGATATTGACAGCGTTGGGTTTACCGAACGGCATTTAACCTTCTTTGAAATGCTGGGCAACTTCTCGTTTGGCGATTACTTTAAAAATGAAGCAATTGCTTGGGCCTGGGAATATCTTACCCAGGTGTTGGGTTTGCCGGCTGATAAACTCTACGTCAGTATCTATAAAGGCGGTATTGCACCGCGCGACGAAGAAGCATACCAGGCATGGCTTAAATACGTACCGGCTGAGCGCATTTTTGAGTTGGATGAAGCCGATAATTTTTGGACCATGGGCCCGACCGGTCCTTGCGGTCCTTGCAGTGAAATTTATTATGATTTTGGCGATAAAGGTTGCAAAAATCCCCATTGTGATATTACGTGTGATTGCGGCCGCTTTGTGGAAATTTGGAACATTGTATTTGAAAGCTACAACCGCCAAGAGGACGGCTCGTTAAAACCGTTGCCGCATAATAACATTGATACCGGGATGGGGCTTGAACGCTTGTGCATGGCCCTTCAAAAGGCTAAAAACGTGTTCGGCACCGACCTTTTTACACCGTTAATTAACCAAGCCAAAAAAGATTTAGGTATTTCCGGTCAAACCAAAGAGGAAGATTCCGCTCTTCGTATTATTGCTGACCACGTGCGTAGCTCCAGCTTTTTAATTGCCGAGGGTATTTTGCCCGCCAACGACGGACGCGGCTACATTTTGCGCCGCTTAATCCGCCGTGCCGCGCGCTATGCTAAACTGATGGGAAACGAACGGCCCTATCTCTATACACTGGTCCCGGTTGTACAACAGATTTTTGCGGGGCTATACCCTGAAATTGATAAAAATTTACGTCATATTCAAGATGTTTTAAAACAGGAAGAAACGACCTTCCTAAAAACACTCGTTACCGGGGAAGAAAAATTAGCGGCTTTGCTGGCTACCGGAGCAAAAATCATTTCGGGTGAGGAGGCTTTCCACTTGCACGAAACGTACGGTTTCCCGTTAGAACTTACCAAGGAAATTGCGGCTGCTAAAGGTGTCAGTGTGGACGAAAAAGGGTATGAAACTGCCAAAGAAGCCGCGCAAGAAAAAAGCCGCTCGTACGCCGATGAATTTACGAAAGGAAAAGTGATTACGTTCCAAAAAATTGAAAATACTGTGGCGGCGACAAAATTTGTCGGTTATGAAACCTTAACAGCTCCTGCCCAAGTGCAAGTGTTATTAAATGAACAGTTTGAATTTACAGATGCATTATCCGGTGACGGTTACGCCGTTTTTGATACTACGCCTTTTTATGCCGAATCGGGTGGACAAGTAGGTGATATGGGCGTGATATTATCTAACGGAAAAGAAGTAGCCGTTGTAATGGATACGCAAAAACCGCTAGGCAAAGTGTATATCCACAAAGTAAAAGGTACACTTAAAAAAGGTGAACAAGTAACGCTTTGTGTGGACGAACAGCGCCGCAAACGCTGTGCCGCAAACCATAGCGCCATTCATTTGGTCAATGCTGCACTTCGCCAAGTGTTTGGAACAACCGTACATCAAAGCGGTTCGTTTGTGTCGCCGGAGCGATTCCGTTTTGACTATACGTTGTCGCGTACGCCGTCCGTTGAGGAACTAAGTAAGGCGTGGCAAATTGCCAACCAAGCCGCGCAGGATTCGTTGCCGGTAACGTGCCAAACACGGCCGCTCGCCGATGCCGAAAAATTGGGCGCGGTTACGCTACTAGGTGAAAAATATGCCGACCCGGCCCGCTTTGTGCTGATGGGCGGCGATTTTGAACATACGGAGCAAAAGTACAGTTTGGAACTTTGCGGCGGCACGCACGTGAAAAATACGGCAGATGTCATTACCGTATTGGTACTCAAAGAAGGTTCTGTGTCTGCCGGGGTTCGTCGTATTGAAGGGGTAGCCGGGCAAGCCGCGCTAGACTATTTGAAAAATATTCAAGCGCAAACCGAGAAATTAGCCGTTCGTTTGGAAGTACCTTCCAAAGATGTGTTCGTGCGCATTAATGCGATTATGGACGAGCTTAAAGAAGTGAAAAAACGCTACGAAGATTTCCGTCAAAAAACGTTAGCCGCAGGCGGTGTAAATGAAATGAGTTTTGCGCTTAAAAATGGGACGACTGTTGTCTTACGCCGAGCTGATGACGCCGAACCAAAAGAACTTCGTAATATTGCAGACACAATTGCTCAAAAGCATAAACAAGCGCTTGTTATTGTTACGTGCGACCGCGACGGAAAACGTTCGTTTGTTGTTAAAACGGCCGGTAAACTTCCTAATACGGATGCCGTAACAGTTGCTAAGCAACTTGCCGCCGATTTAAATGGGCGCGCCGGTGGACGAGCCGATTTTGCTCAAGGCGGCGGCGAAGCGAAAAAGCCCATGGAAGAATTGCTAGCAACCTTAAATGGTTAAGTTTATTTAGCTAAAGAAACAACCTCCTGAAAAACATTCAGGAGGTTGTTTTTTGTTTGGGAAAAACGTGTACAACGCTTCGGGCTTCGAATCCTAACGCGGGCAAAGCAGTTTATGTTGGATTCGCCCTGCATAAATTTCCTGACGGAAATTTTGCCCGTGCCCGCCCTCGCGGTTTTTGCCTTTCGCGGCCTATGCCGCTCAAACAAAAACATCGCTCCGGGCTTCGAATCCTAACGCGGGCAAAGCAGTTTGCCCGCTTCCCTACAAAAATTAAAACCGCCCTAAAAGGACGGTTTTAAATTTTTGGTAGGGATAGGATTCGAACCTATGTAGGGCGTAGCCCGACGGTTTTACAGACCGTTGCTTTTGACCACTCAGCCACCCTACCGATTAAAACACCAGTGAGTATATGAAAAACTAGTTATTACTTAAACAACTAGGTACTTATATTATAACAAAAAAAGCCTGTTGTGTCATTTTCTTTACAAAACAAAAGCAAAGCTTCGGGCGGACAAGGTCTGCTAAAAGTGGTAAAATATTCCTATGACGCGTCCTACGCTTACCCCTTTAATGAAACAATACTATGATATCCGGGCTCAACATCCTGGTATTATCTTATTTTTTCGTTTGGGCGATTTTTACGAGATGTTTGACGAACAGGCCAAAGAGGTAAGTGCAATCTTGGGCTTAACACTTACTGCCCGCAACGGAACTCCGATGTGCGGAATTCCCTATCATGCAGCCAATACCTATATTACACGTTTGTTAGCAGCTGGCAAAAAAATAGGGATTTGTGAACAAACCAGTTCCGTTATGGATAAAAATTCCAAACTTTTTGAAAGAAAAGTGATTCGGGTAATTACCCCAGGCACCCTAATGGAAGAAACCTTGTTGGAAGCAAACCAGGCGAACTATTTGGTGTGCGTGCGAACCTCTGCAAAAGGGTGGGCGCTTGCTTGCGTGGAGGTTTCTACCGGCGAATTTTGGATCAACCAGAACGACCAGGATGATTCCCTGGCTAATTTAGCAGCAGCGTTAGCCGCTATCAATCCGGCAGAAATTATCGGTGAAAAAGATTCGTTGGAAAAATTAAAACAAAAAGTGGTATTACCCGGAACGGTAACGTTAACCGAACAACCCCCTTTTAACGAAGATTATACCCTTCCTGAAACTTGGCCTTCTTTAGCGGCATGGAAAAACTGCCGGCATGCGTTAGCGTGTGCGTTGCAAATTGTGCGTTATCTAAATGTAACAGAGCCAAGTTTTAATGCCGTTTTAATTCCGTCTTACCGGGAACTTAAAGATACGCTTCAAATTGATGAAAATGCCGTTGCGTCTTTGGAGCTTGTAAAAAATCAAGAGGGCGGGCGCGCCGGGAGTTTATGGGCTTTATTAGATAAAACCTGTACCGCTATAGGAAGCCGCAAACTCAAAGAATGGTTGTTGCACCCTTTAATGGATCCGGCTGAAATCAGTACACGTCAAGATTGCGTGGAAGCATTTATAAATAACCAATCCGCCCTGGCAGATTTAGGGGCCCTTTTAGAAAATATTGCCGATATGGAACGCATCATGACGCGTACCGCTACCGGTACGGCTTCCCCGAAAGATTTGGCAGGGCTTCGCTTGTCGCTTTTAAATGTAGATGCAATTTCGCGTTGTTTTGTTACGTACGAAAAGATTGCACCGCATTTAAAGACGCTTTTTGAGGAACATGAAGCCGTACTAAAAAATATGGCGCGTTTGTTATACGACGCCATTGATGAAAATCCTCCTTTGCGCTTAATAGAAGGACATGTTATTCGTCGCGGATACAATGCCGAATTGGATGAGTTGCGCTCACTCAAAGAAAATACAAACCGTACTTTAGAAGAAATTGCCGCGCGTGAACGCGAAAAAACCGGAATTTCCAATTTAAAAGTAGGTTTTAACTCCGTTTACGGTTACTATTTTGAGGTAACGAAAAGCCATATTGAAAAAGTCCCCTATAATTACGTTCGCAAGCAAACGCTCGTTAATGCTGAACGGTTTATTACCGAAGAATTGAAACAGCTGGAAGATAAAATTTTAAACGCCGAGCAGCGCATTATCCGCTTGGAAAGTGCGTTATTTGATGCGGTGCGTAAAACTGCTGCGCATGAAATTCAGCATGTCAAAGTGTTTGCTCAAATTGTGGCGGAATTAGATGTATACCGTTCGTTGGCATTAGTGGCATTGAAAGGGAATTTTACACGTCCGGCCGTAGATAATGGAGTGGAAATTCGTTATGAACAAGGCCGCCATCCGTTGGTGGAAGCTACACTTGCCGCCGGAAGTTTCGTTCCCAATTCACTTACCATAGGTACTGCGGAAAACCAGATTATGCTTATCACCGGCCCGAATATGGGTGGGAAAAGTGTGTTTTTAAAACAAACGGCGCTTTTGGTTATTTTGGCACAAATGGGAAGTTTTGTGCCGGCCGCGTCGGCGCATATTGGAATTGTAGATAAAATCATGACGCGTATTGGAGCACATGATGCCTTAAGCAGAGGAAACTCTACTTTTATGGTAGAAATGAACGAAACGGCGCATATTTTAGCTTCCCTTACGCCACGCAGTTTGATTTTATTAGATGAAGTGGGACGAGGGACCTCTACGTTTGACGGCATTTCTATTGCGTGGGCGATTGTGGAGTATTTATATAAACCGCAAGGCGGCGCGAAAGTACTATTTGCTACGCATTATTTTGAGCTGATTGATTTAGCCAACAAATATGCACGTGTGAAAAATTATCACGTGGAAGCAAAAGAATATAAAGATAATCTTGGGCATAGCAAATTAGCATTTTTATATCAAATTTTGCCGGGAGCGGCAGATCAATCTTACGGGATCCACGTTGCTGAACTAGCCGGACTTCCCGCCGCTTGTACAGTGCGTGCGCGCAAAGTATTAAAAGATTTGGAAGCGAAAAAGGGCGCGAAAATTTCCGCTAAAGAACACGATATGGTCAAAGATTTATTTTCTTCTCCCATTGTGGAAGAAATTAAACTAACCAATCCCGATAAATTATCCCCGATGGAAGCCCTTCAGTTAATTTGCGAATGGAAGAAACGAATCAATGAGTAAAATTCAAGTTTTAGATGAAAAAACAGCTGGAAAGATTGCCGCGGGCGAAGTAATTGAACGGCCCGCCGGTGTGCTGAAAGAACTTTTAGAAAATGCAATAGATGCCGGGGCTACGCAAATTGCGATTGATTTGGAAGGGTCCGGTAAGAATTTAATTCGCATTAACGATAACGGTTGCGGTATGAGTGCGGAAGATTTGGAAAAAAGTGTCCAACGCCACGCGACTAGTAAAATCCGCTTGTTTGACGACTTGGAAAATTTACACACGTTTGGTTTCCGCGGAGAAGCGTTATATTCCGTTGCCGCGGTTTCGCGCATGACGTTAACAAGTTTTAACGGACAAGGGAATTCCGGCAACCGCTTAGAATTACATGCCGGTAAAGTGGTTTCTAAAAGCCCGGCCCCGGCCATTTTGGGAACAACGGTGGAAATTCGCGATTTATTTTACAATACGCCAGCCCGGCTTAAATTTTTAAAAAGCGATTCGTATGAACGCGCGTGCCTGTTAAAAGTGGTGGAAGAAAGTGCGTTGGCTAACTTAAATGTGGGCTATCAGGTGCGGGTGAACGGACGCGAAGTGTATAATTTGCCTGCACAACAGGACGATTTTGCGCAAGCGGTCATTAAACGTGCCCGCGTTATTTTAGGGGACGAGGTCGCCCAAAGTTTGTTGTATCACAAAACGGAAGAAATGGGACTTCATTTATTCATTACTCCGGTGGAAAAATTAGTTACGGTGCGCGATATGCAATATGTATTTGTCAACCGCCGGCCGATTGATTCCAAAACAATTCAACAAGCTATCTATAAAGCCTACCAAAATGCACGGCCCAAAGACCACCATCCGGCCTTTTTAGTTTATCTCACATTAAATCCCGGCGATTTTGATGTAAACATTCATCCGCAAAAACGTGAAGTGCGTTTTATTAACGAAAATCATATTTTTCGTTTGGTGATGCAACAAGCTGGGGAAACTATCTTTGCGGCTTCCCGTCCGGTTGAAGTGTCGATTGAACGTCCTATCCCATTAGCGGATAAAATAGATTTACCGGTGTCTGCGCAAACGGCTGCAGAATTATTTCAACCCTTGCCGCCAGTCATCAAACCTAGCCAAGCAGAAATTTCTTTTTCTAAACCTTTATCAAGCCCGCGCCGGGTGGAGCCTCTTAGCGAAACAGAAGTACCGGTCCCTTATACCGCTAGTTTGCCGCCGGAGGAGGCCGAGCCCTCCCCAAACCCGGAAGTGATGGGTTCACAACCCACGCAAGGCATAGCACAAAAGGATAACTTGCCTGTTTGGTTTGAAGGGCCCTATCATTATTTGGGTCAATTACAACGAAGTTATCTGTTGTTTGAAAATCCGCAAGGGCTTATTTTGATTGATCAACATGCCGCGCAAGAACGCGTACTTTTTGAACATTATTTAGAGGCTTTTGAAAACCGCCAAGTGCTTGTGCAAAAGTTGCTATTTCCTATTCATGTGGATTTGACGGCTTCCAACGCGCAAACGCTTTTATCGTGGGCAGCCTGGTTAAAGACAGCCGGTTTTGAATTGGAATCTTTTTCCCCGCGTACCATACTGGTGCATACGCGCCCACACATGATTCGCTTTAAAGAAGATGATTTAAAAGAATTTATTATTTCGCTTTCACAAATTGTGGGCGATCCTACTAAATCTACCGAAATGCTCAAACGCCGCATGGTAGCTATGCTTGCATGTAAAAAAGCCATTAAAGCACATGACCAAATTTCTGCTGCTGAAGCAGAAGCACTGCTTGCCAATATGCAAAAATGCAAAGACGGGATGCACTGTCCGCATGGCCGCCCGTGCGTAGCGCAACTTAAGATGAAAGATATAGATAAATTGTTTGGAAGGTAATGTATTTGCTCTTACTATTTTGGTAAAAAGACAGACATATGTGTTATTGTAAAATCATTTTTTTCGTTACCAAATTTGTCTATAATTTGTTGCTCTTGTTGTTTTGTTAGGTACTGCTTGGCTAATGACTCCATCTCTTCTTCTGTTCTTTCCTCTATAAAGAAGGGAATACCCTGTTCGTCCAGTTTTTTAATGTAAGGAAGTAGTTTTTGACTAAAGGCCTGGGATATTGCATATTCTTCCTCGGTGAGATTTAATGTGGCACTTGTTTTGTAAATACATTGGGTATTGTTGGCACAATCGTAAAATTGTTGCGATTGCTCAGCTATTTTTTCTTGCGAAAAAATGGAAACCAAAATACCGTCTTTAGCCAGTAAAGTTGGCAGTGTATCTTTGGCGACAGCATTATCTAAATGTGCGCTTCCTGCATATACAATGATGATGTCGTAATATTTTTCAACGGCTTTAATATAACGCATCCATTGGTTGTTGCGTTGGGATACTCCCCATTCGGAACGGGATAGAAAATCATATACGCAGAGAATAGGAAAATCAGTTGATTTAGGATAACGCTTAAGTAAATTTTTTATATGCGGTGCTGTTATATCAAAACGTATTGCGGTATCTCCTATTTTGAGGTAATTGAGGGTGCCTTTTTGAAGAAAAATTACATCATCTAATGCCAAAAGATCCATTCGTTCCTGTCCAAGAGCAACTTGTGCCAGTTGGGTATATTCTCCACTAATCAGGATCGATTTATCCCAGTGCCCGGCCGGGAGCAATGCAACGTTGGATTGATCTAATATTAGGTTCGCCATTTCCAACGCAAACAGAATACGGGCATTTGGGTTGTTTTTTCGAACTTGCTCCAACAAACGAATTCCTTCTTGCGGAATAGATTTAGTATCGTGGTTGCTGGATTCGGCTACATAAATATATTTTTTACCTTTCAAAAGCTCTCCATAATCGGCCGGACCTGATTGAATTTGATAGAAAATAGTTGCGATTTGTTCCGGGGATAAAAATTGAGAAATTATTTTTGTCAGTGTATGCTGCTTTTGATAGTACGCTTCTTGACGCATCGTTTGTTTTCTGGCTTCTCGTTCAAAAACATCCCAGGTAATTTCTCGGGCGATGGGTCTGTCCCCGGCAAATTCGGCCGGATAGTTTTTTGGAAGAACAACATACTGGGACTGGAAAAGTGCCATCATAGCTGCTAGCGTATGTTCTTCTACATCTGCATATGCAGGGGCTAACTTGGAATCCCGGACCGCGCTGTTATGTGTATGTTGCCGCACAACTTCACGCGTTATTTGTTCTTGAAGAGTGGCTAAATTGGGATGGCTATTTGAGGGGATAAGTAAGCCAACGCAAAAAATTAAAACTAAAAGAATTTTTTTCATAAAGACATCTCCTTTCTTAGTATAGGAAATTTAGAGCATCTTACTATAGAAAAATAGACCTATTCTCAAAATAGGTCTAATGGCGAATGTCTTCCTTTTCTAGTCAAAAAAAGCTATCCTTTATATATATTCTCTATAAGGGGGGCGTATGCCTGAAAATCCAGTGTTGGAACGTGTTTTATTTTCGGAAGAACAACTTGCAAAACGAGTAGCTGAGCTTGGCCGTCAAATCTCGGCGGATTATCGGGGAAAACAACCGCTGTTTGTAGGAATTTTGCGTGGTTGTATTTTGTTTTATTCGGACTTGATAAAAAATATCAGCGTGGATTGCAATATGGATTTTATGTGTTTGTCTTCTTATTCCGGCACGTCTAGCACCGGGCAAGTCCGTACCATGTTGGATTTGAGAGAAAGTATTAAGGGTCGGCATGTGGTTATTGTAGAGGATATTGTTGATACCGGATTAACTTTAGATTACTTGATGAATAATTTAAGCAGCCGCGGAGCGGCCAGTATTGAAATCTGTTGTCTGCTGGATAAACCTTGCAACCGCAAGGTGGATGTGCATCCTAAATACGTAGGGTTTACTATTGAAAATGAATTTGTCATTGGGTATGGGTTGGATTACAACGAGTTGTACCGTAACTTGCCTTATATTGGGGTATTTAGAAAATAATGAAAAATAAACCGTCTAACAATCATAAAATTATTTCGTGGGGGCAAATCGTCGGCTGGCTAGTAGTCTTTGCGGTGGCGATTTTGCTTTTCAATAAACCGGGGGAAAAAGAAACTACCCTGGATTATTCTGCCTTTAAACAGAAAGTAGCGGCTAGCGAAGTAGCCGATTTAACGGTTGCGCCGGGTGTCATTAGCGGAATGTACAAGAACGATAAAGGGCAATTCGCTCCGTTCAAGACGGTCCGCATGGAAGACCCAAATCTCGTTGCGGAGTTGTCTGCGGCAAAAGTGAATTATAAAGCCCAGCAAGACCGAAGTTGGGTTGGAAATATTTTATTCAACGTGCTTTGGATTGTCCTTTTGATTGGGTTATGGTGGTTTATTTTTATCCGTCCGCAACGAAGCGACGGAAAGAGCGCTATGAATTTTGCGCGTTCCAAAGCCAAAATGCAAGACCCTTCCAAACAAACGGTTACCTTTAAAGATGTAGCCGGGTGCGAAGAAGCCAAAGAAGAGTTGGAAGACGTCATTAAATTTTTGAAAAATCCCAAAAAATTCCAAAAATTAGGCGGAAAACTGCCTAAAGGCGTACTGTTGTACGGGGCGCCCGGTACGGGTAAAACACTTTTAGCAAAAGCCGTTGCCGGGGAAGCCGGAGTGGCCTTTTTCTCGGCCTCGGCTTCGGAATTTGTGGAAATGTTTGTCGGCGTCGGTGCGGCGCGTGTGCGTGACTTGTTTGAGCAAGCCAAAAAAAATTCGCCGGCGATTATTTTTATTGATGAATTAGATGCTGTCGGCCGCCGCCGCTTTGCCGGAATTGGTGGAGGACACGACGAACGTGAACAAACGCTTAACCAATTGTTAATTGAATTGGACGGTTTTGAAAGTAAGCAAGGGATTATCTTAATGGCTTCAACCAACCGCCCGGACGTATTGGACCCGGCGCTCATTCGCCCTGGACGTTTTGACCGCCATATTTCCGTTCCCGCGCCCGATTTAAAAGGCCGCGAAGAAATTTTAAAAGTACATGCTAAAAAAGTAAAGTTAGCACCGGAAGTGGACTTAAAAACGGTAGCAAAGGGAACTCCCGGTTTTGTAGGGGCCGATTTAGCAAACGTTATTAACGAAGCGGCTATTTTGGCCGCCCGCGCCGACAAAGAAGCCGTTATGCCCGGCGATTTAGATGAAGCGGTAGAACGGGTGTTGGCCGGTCCGCAGAAGAAAAGCCGTATTATCTCCAAGCACGAACAGCACGTTATTGCCGCGCACGAGGTAGGCCATACGGTAGTAGCGCGTCTAACCAACCACTCGGATCCGGTGCATAAAGTAACGATCATTCCGCGCGGACAGGCACTGGGATATACGCTTCAACTGCCGTTAGAAGATAAGTTCTTGACCAGCAAGTCGGAATTATTAGACAAATTGTGTATTTTGCTGGCCGGGCGTGCCGCAGAAGAAATTGTGTTTGGCGAAATTACTTCCGGCGCAAGCGACGACCTGAATAAAACCATGGCCTATGCCCGGAAAATGGTGGTGGAACTTGGTATGAGTGAAAAATTAGGCCCTATTGCCCTTCCTAACGGAGATGACGGAGAAGTGTTTTTAGGTAGGGACTTATCGCGCCATAAAACATATTCCGAAGAATTAGCCCGCACGATTGACGAGGAAATTTTGAATTTGATTCGTACTTCTTATGCACGCGCAAAAGAGATTATCACCTCGCACCGCGTTGCATTTGATAAATTAGTGGAAACGTTGCTTCAAAAAGAAGTTGTGGAAGCTAATGAAATTGATGAAATATTAGGTCTAAAACCTGTTCAACCATCAGTTGCCGAACCGGAAAAACCGGTTGAATCGGAACCGATTGTTCCCCAAGAGACCCCGAAAGCTACTAAGCCGGAAGCAAAGCAACAGGCAGAGCTGTTTGATTAAAAAGGGCTCTTAATACAGGTGCCGGGTGTAGTAAAGGACACGCGGAAGGAGTTTTGTATGGGAAAATATTTTGGTACGGATGGTATTCGTGCCGTGGCCGGACAATTTCCGTTAGTAGATGATTTTATTGAAAAATTAGGTTATATATCGTTGCAAAAATTACAGGAGCATGCTACGAACAGGCACCTCAAGAAGCAGGTAATTATCGCGCAAGATTCACGTGCTTCCGGTCCTTCCATTTTAAAAGCCTTACAAAAGGGAATTCGCGCGAGCGGCGCAGATGTAATTAGTATTGGTATTTCACCGACGCCGTCCGTAGCGTATCTCGTTAAGAAAACGGGTAGTTTGTGTGGCATTGTTATTTCTGCCAGCCACAATCCGGCCGAATTTAACGGTATTAAATTTTTTACTAATCAAGGAACTAAACTGCCGGAAGCGTTGGAAAATATCATTGAAAAAGAAATTGAAAATTTAAAAGAGGTTCCGGCTCCTACCGGCAAATATACCGAAGATTTTTCGCTCGTGCATGAGTACGAAAAATTTTTAATGTCTACGGTAGATAAAGAATTGTTAAAAGGTACAAAGATTGTATTGGATTGTGCCAATGGAGCAAGTTCTAAAGTGGCGGTAAACGTATTTGGCGGATTGGGAATGAATATTACGGTTACGGCTGCTAAGCCGGATGGGACCAACATCAATAAAAATGTAGGAGCCTTGCATACCCAATTTATGCAAGATTTAACCGTTAAAGAAAACGCATTTATGGGTTTTAGTTTTGACGGAGATGCGGACCGCGTAATTGCTTCGGATGAAAAAGGCTGTCAATTAGATGGCGATCATATTATTGCCTCTTCCGCCCTTTGCATGAAAGGGATGGGTGCATTGAATGCTAATAAAGCCGTTCTTACCATTATGGCAAATTTGGGTTGTATCAATTATTTAAAAGAAAATGGAGTGGAAGTAGAACTTACTAAGGTAGGGGATAAATACGTTTCTGAAGCATTGGAAAAACAGGATTTATCTATCGGCGGAGAAACTTCCGGCCATATTATTTTTCGCAAATTTGCCAATACAGGGGATGGAATTTTATCTGCTTTGCAATTCTTGCAATATGTTAAACGCTCCGGAAAACCGGCCAGCTATTTTGCGCAACAATGGAAAAAGTATCCAAGTGAGTTAAAAGCAATAGCTGCTTCTCAAAAACCGCCTTTGGATACGTTGGATGGATTTTTGCCGGGTGTAAAAGAAATTGAAAAACAAATGAACGGGAAAGGCCGTGTAATTGTGCGTTATAGCGGAACGGAACCGAAATTGCGTATTTTAGTAGAAGGTGAGGATGCGGCCCTGGTCCAGAAAGTCCTTAACGAAGTGGAAACGCTTTACCTTCAAAAAACAGGAGCTTTGAAATGACATTAAAGTTAGGTGTAAATATTGACCATATTGCCACATTACGTCAGGCGCGTCAAGTCCCTTACCCGGATCCCGTAGATGCCGCTGCTGTCTGTTTAAGCACCGGGGCCGATTATATTGTAGTTCACTTGCGTAAGGACCAGCGTCATATTCAAGAAAAAGATGTTGCTTTGTTATGTAAAAATTTTCCCGGGAAAATCCATTTAGAATGTTCGTGTGCTTTGCAAATGGAAAAAGCGGCACTGAAGTATAAACCGTTTTCTGTGTGCATTGTGCCGGAAGAACCTGGCGAAGTTACCACGACAGGTGGCCTTAAATTTACGCCGGAAACCGCCAAAAGATTGGCGCAGATGATTGAACATTTACATAAAAAACATATCTTGGTTAGCTTATTTGTCAGCCCGACGGCTCAAGATATCCGTTTTGCGGCAAAATTAGGGGCTGATATTGTAGAACTTTGTACACGTGATTATAGTGAAGCAAAAAGTGCTAAACAAGCTCAAAAACTTGTGCAGGATTTAGCTTTAGCTACGCTCCTAGCTAATGAGTTAGGCTTGGAGGTGCATGCCGGACATGGACTTGATTATCATAATGTGCTTGCAGTAGCGGATATCGGCGGTATGACGTGTATGAATATTGGTTTTTCAATTATTACACGTTCTATTTTTGCAGGACTTCCAACTGCCGTAAGTGAGATGAAAGGGCTTTTGTAACTGACAAGAGGTAATTATGTGCGGAATTATTGGTTATGTGGGCAGTAAAAACAGTGTGCCTTATATTATAGACGGTTTAAAGAAGCTAGAGTATCGCGGCTATGATTCGGCCGGTATTTCCATTTTGCAAGACGGTAAATTAGTTACCGTGCGCGCTGTAGGTAAAGTGGCGGAGTTGGAAAAAGCAGCGTTGCTTGAAAACCCGCAGGGAACCAGCGGAATTGGACACACCCGCTGGGCCACGCATGGTAAACCCAGCGAAGAAAATTCGCATCCGCACACCGATTGTAGCGGGGAAATTGTGGTGGTTCATAATGGGATTATTGAAAATTATTTAGTCTTGCGCGCCAAGTTGGAATCCTTAGGCCACCGGTTTAAAAGCGAAACGGATACGGAAGTAATTGCGCACCTGATTGAAGAGAATTTAAAACATGTTCGTAATGGAAGTAAAGAAGTTTGCTTGTTAAAAGCGATTCAAAAAACCAATAAAGAAATTTCCGGTGCGTTTGCCTATGGTGTTTTATGGGCCCAAACCCCGGGAATTTTAATTGGAGTTAAAAATCAAAGCCCTATGGTAGTGGGTATTGGTAAAGGGGAAAACTTTTTAGCCTCGGACGTTCCTGCTTTTTTGAAACACACGAATAAAGTGCTTTTTTTGGAAGACGGCGAAATCGTGTTAATTCATGCAAAAGAGGTCAAGGTCCTTGATAAAGACGGGAAAGAGAAGAAAATAAAAACTACTAAAATTGATTGGGACCAACAAAAAGCAGAAAAAGGCGGATATGAGCATTTTATGCTCAAAGAAATTTATGATCAACCGCAAGCGATTGAAGATACACTACGCACCGCCCGCACAGATTTTGGAAAAATTTTAGGATTAGATACTATTGGCCTTAGGCACTTAAAAGAGGTACATATTATTGCTTGCGGAACGGCATATCATGCCGGGCTTGTCGGTAAATACTATATTGAACAATTTGCCGGGATTCCGGTGAGTGTAGATTTAGCCAGTGAATATAAATACCGCACCGTTCCGCACCATCAAGGTACCTTAGCGGTTGCTATTAGCCAATCCGGGGAAACGGCCGATACGATTGGAGCCATTAAAAAAGCGAAAGAATTAGGTTTTCGCACGTTGGCAATTTGTAACGTCCTTGGTTCTACGTTAACCCGTATATGCGATAGTACCTTTTTTACACAT
Source organism: uncultured Elusimicrobium sp. (assembly GCA_902781765.1). Taxonomy (GTDB): domain Bacteria; phylum Elusimicrobiota; class Elusimicrobia; order Elusimicrobiales; family Elusimicrobiaceae; genus Avelusimicrobium. Next base: position 19,922 of record CACZKQ010000002.1, read on the forward strand.
TGTGGGCCGGAGATAAGCGTAGCCTCTACGAAAGCATTTACCAGCCAAATTACAGGCTTGTATGCGTTGGCAATTTCACTTGGTAATGCGAATGGAAATATTAGTCAATCCGTTTTTGAAAAACTGTATAAAGAACTGATGCGTCTTTCTAAAGCCATGAGCGAATCGGTCAAAATGGAATATGACGTACGCCATTTGACCCGCAAAATTTATAAAGCGGACCGATTTATCTTTTTAGGCCGTAATGTGAATTTCCCAATCGCGCTGGAAGGAGCTCTTAAATTAAAAGAAGTTTCGTACCGTAGCGCGGAAGGTTTTGCGGCGGGAGAAATTAAACACGGACCGATTTCTATTATTGATAAAAATACACCTGTTTTTATGCTTATGCCGCAAGATAGCTTATTTGAAAAGATGTTATCTGCCTGTCAGGAATGTCGTGCGCGAGGAGCTTTTGTTGTTGCGATTACGACTGAGGGCGGAGTTGCTGAAGCTAAAAAAGTGGCTCATAAGGTAATTATCGTTCCGCAGGTAAATGATTTCTTACAACCTATTTTAAATGTAGTTCCGTTGCAATTTTTAGCCTATTGGATTGCAAAACGGCTAGATTGTAACATCGATCAGCCGCGTAATTTAGCTAAGAGTGTAACCGTTGAATAAAATGGAAATTATTGGGATTGGTACAGATTTAGTGGAAGTGGAGCGAATTAAAGCATTTGCTCAAAAATCCGGTGCGCTCAAACGTATCTTTTCCACGGAAGAAATCAATTATTGTCAAGCCCGAAAAAACCAGTACGAGCATTTAGCCGTACGTTTTGCGGCCAAAGAAGCTGTATTTAAAGCGCTTCCATTTGAGGGAGTTGCTTTTAAAAATATAACGGTTATAAATTTAGAAAGCGGCCGTCCTCAGGTAGTAGTGAAAGATGTTCGCGCAAATGGGTTAAATATATTAATTTCCCTTTCTCATACGCGTCATTATGCCATCGCACAGGTGATTGTTACGAAATGAAACAGATTACAAGACAAATTGTGCGGGAGTATTTACCTAAACGGGGAGCATCTGCCCATAAAGGAAATTTTGGACGGATACTTGTCATAGCTGGTTCTCGTACCATGTGCGGAGCCGGTTTTTTATGTGCGTTAAGTGCCTTGCGTGCGGGGGCCGGGCTAGTGGCATGGGGGCTTCCTCAAAGTATGCAACCTAGTTTTGCAGCCATGCTCCCGGAAGTTATTACTTGTCCACTGTCTGAAACATCAAAAGGTGTTTTAGCGGCAAAAGCACAAGTAGAATTGCAGGCTTTTTGTGAGCATTTCCGGCCGACATTGATTGCATGCGGATGTGGTATGGGAAAAAGCCCACTGCTTCAATTTGTTTTGGAAAAAACACGGGTCCCCCTTGTGTTAGATGCAGATGAACTTAATTTTTTGGCAGAACATTCGAAAATTGCGCTTAGCGATAAATATCCTTGTATTTTAACTCCGCATCCGGGAGAAATGGCCAGGCTTCTAACAAGTCCGGTGGCTACAAATGAACAAGAACGGCTTATGCAAGTTCAAGCGTGCTATAATAAATATAAAAAAGTGACCGTTTTAAAGGGAGCCGGGACGCTGGTATCTTTCGGTAGAAAAATTTTACAAAATCCCACCGGAAATGTCGCTTTAGCTAAAGGTGGTTCCGGAGATGTGCTAACCGGTATTATTGCCGGTTTGTGGGGGCAGCTAGGCAGCGAGCAAGGATTTACGGATTTAAGTGCTTGGAAAGCGGCTTTTTGCGGGGTATATGTACATGGATTGGCCGGTGATTTAGCTTCACAGGAAAAGACAACTTATGGTGTGTTGGCACGCGATATTATAAACAAAATTCCGGAAGCTATCTATCAAATTTTGAAAGTAGGGAGGACAAAATGAATATTTTATATACGGTGTTAATTATCGTAGGAATCTTAGCTTTGATTGGTTTAGGGATAGTATGGTTTTGTATGCGTATTGCTAAAAAAATCTTGCATCCTATGTCTAAACGCACTCCTCTAGGAATGTGGCCCGACCAGGTGGGGCTTGCTTATGAAAATGTTACTTTTAAAACGACAGATAAAGTGCAATTAAAAGGTTGGTTTATTACCAGTCCGCAGGAATCTAATAAAACAATTATTTTTATGCATGATTGGGGAATGAACCGATCGGATGTATTTAAAAACACATATTTCTTGTGCGATTTAGGTTTTAATTTATTTTACTTTGATTTCCGTGCCTTGGGTGAAAGCGGCGGCAAGACGAGTTCGCTTGGTTATTTGGAATTAAGAGATATCAAGGCGGCTCTTGAATTTTTAAAGGAAACACGTCCGCAATTTTGTGAAAAAATTGGACTTTATGGTCTTTCCTTAGGGGGAATGGTTGCTATTTGCGAAGCTGCACATAACCCTGAGATTGCTTGCGTGGTAACGGAAGCTTCCTACTATTCTTTACGGCGGGTAGTATCTCGTTGGGTATGGATGAAATATCACATCCCCTATTTTCCTTTGTTGCCGTTAGTGCTTCGTTATATCCGTAAGAATTTAGGTATCAGCCCGGAACAGTATAGCCCTAAAGAGAATATTGCTAAACTTGCGCCGCGTCCTGTTTTCCTAATCCATGGACGGTATGATAATTTAGTACCTGCGGCACAGGCTAAACTACTTTACAGGATAGCCGGCGAACCAAAAGAAATTTGGCTTGTTCCCGGGGCCAAACACAATAAGTGTGCCGAAGTCGGTGGGTTTGAATATAAGCAAAAGATGGCAGATTTTTACCGTAAGTATTTATAAAAAGTTCCCTCGTAAGAGGGTTCTTTTTAAGGGGATTTATGAAATTGGTCATTTTTGATTTAGATGGTACTTTATTAAATACGTTAAAAGATTTGATGTGCGCCGTCAATGCGGCATTAGCCACGTGCAACTTTCCACCTAGGACGCAAGAAGAAATTCAACAATTTGTGGGGAATGGCGTTTCTAAATTATTAGAGCGCTCTCTTGCGCAAGGGGAAAAGACACCTGAGCATTTAACTCGTCTTAAGTCTGCTTTTTTTACTTATTATGATGCTCACTTATGGGATTATACACAACCTTATCCGGGAATTAAAAAATTACTGCAAGGTTTGGCTTCACGCCACGTGCAATTAGCGATAGCTTCCAATAAATATCAAAGCGCAGTGGAGCGATTGGCGGCACACTTTTTCCCACAAGTGCCGTTTGCGGCGGTGCTTGGCCAGCGCGAAGGCATACCGACAAAACCTAACCCGCAAATTGTGTTTGAAATTTTGAAAATCGCCGGAGTTTCCCCGGCAGATGCTTTGTACGTGGGGGATTCTGCCGTAGATATGCAGACGGCCCAAAATGCCGGTGTAAAAGCATGTGGAGTTACGTGGGGATTTCGTCCGCGCGCTACGTTAGCGGCATATTGCCCTGCTTGGTTGGTAGATGCTCCCAAAGAAATCTTACCGTATATTGATTAGATATTTTTTAATACACAGCGGATATAGTTGGCCGCGTGTTTTTTAGCGTCGTCAGTTGAGGTGGCAAAGTCCGTCAGCACCGCAAGATATGTAGGGGCAAGCGGATTTTTTTTGAGGCATTTTTCGTCTAACTGTCCACAAATAAATAACGTTGGTTTTTGATATGTTTTAGCGAGTTTTAAAATTGCTGAGGGGGCTTTTCCGTAAAACGTTTGACGATCTAATTTCCCTTCAGCCGTAATAATTAAATCAGCTTGTTTTATCCATTTTTCAAGTTGCGCTTTTTGTGTTAAAAATTCCGAGCCGGAAATTAGCTTTGCTCCAAAACAACCAACGAGTCCGGCCGCAATAGCACCCGCTGCCGCGGTACCCGGCTGGTTGGAGATTTTTCGCCCGGTTGTTTGTTGGATGGCACGGGCCCAAACGGCCATGGCATTATCTAATTTTTTTACTTGCGCTGGTGAGGCTCCTTTTTGCGGCCCAAAAACTTTAGCGGAGCTTCGGGGTCCCAGTAGCGGATTAGTTACATCTGCTACGGCAATAATTTTTATTCCTTGTAAATTTTTTTCTAAAATTGCCAAGTCCAGATGATGCAAATTTAAAAGGGGTTTCGCTCCGGTAGTAAGTAATTTGCCTTTGTGATTGGTTAAGATTGCGCCGCATGCCTGGGCAAGCCCGGCGCCGCCGTCGCTACAAGCCACACCGCCTAGCCCGATATAAACCGTTTTTGCCCCGGCTTTTACCGCCTGTAGGAGGACTTCGCCCACCCCATAGGAAGAAGCATTTAGAACGTCTAATTGTGTTTTAGGTAAATTCCCAAGCCCGCAAATTTTGGCTGTTTCCAAAACGGCTATTTTTTGTTTGGGCAAGAATAAAAAAGGAACTCGTTGCGATTGAAAGAAAGCATTTCTTGCCGAACAATACTTTCGTTGTGCTTGTGGATATAGTGTTTTAAAAAAATCTAAAAATCCGTCTCCTCCGTCACTCAAACACACGCTACGGGTATGATGTTTTTTGGAAAGAACGGACGTAGCAATTTTTACAAAATCTATCGCACTTAAAGAACCTTTTAAAGAATTAGGGGCGAGTAATATCTTCATTCAAATTTCCAGCTCAGTTGAGCTTGGATAACCGTATTGGAAGAGGCGGATTTTTTGAGTTCACTTGGCCGCGAAACAAACACTTGGCGCACTTCTACACCAAGCATCACATCATCTACCCAAGTTTCTACGCCAATACCCACAGAACCGCTCGGTTTGTTGGAAGAAATTGAATCGCTAAAACTGACGGGGTTCTGCCCGGTGAGTGTTAAATCTCCATGATAATCAAGGGATAACATCTCGTATTGTGCTGCTGCCGTTAAATAAAAAGCAAAACGGCTTTTTGGATTTAGGTAGTAATTGGCCGCCGCTCCCAGTGATAGTAATGTTCCGTCGGAAGTAGCTTCCAAAGAACCGGTGGCATCTGCTAAGGAGAAATTATTTTTTTTAATATTAGCAAAACCAAGGGTGGGCCCTAACCAGAAATTGCTTTCTTTAATGCGCCATAAAAATTTAGTGGAAATAGCCGCACTTGTACCACCCACATTAAGTTGATTTTCCCCCAGGTTGAGTGTTGAAACTGAACCCAGCGGTACGGAACCGGATAACTTCAAATTAAGCGGCATGGCACCTGCTTGTATGGAAAAATATTTAGAATAATTTTTTTCAATGCGTTTTGCGGGCATCGTCTTTTTAGGCGTTTTTTTAGGATTTTTAGCTTGCAATTCTTCCTTGGCCTTTGCTGCATACTCTTGTTGAGAGATCGCCCCTGTTTTTACATTTTTTAGAAATGCTTCTTCATCACTCATAGGACGCGGTGCGGCTTGAATAACTTGAGCTTGCGGTGTTTGCACCTGTCCGTTAACGACGGTTGCTTTTTGTGCATTAAAAACTTGGTTGATGTCCGAATCAAAAGTCAGTCCGCCGGCCGCTTCTACGGTTTGCGGTTGCCCGGTTACAATGGCTGTTGTGGCGGCTGCCGCTGCGGCAGTTTGTTGTTCTATTTTATGTTCTACAAATTCTTGTTGGGCTTGCTTGCCTCGGTCATAGTCGTAGGCTTCAATAGATACAATTTGCGGCATATCCACATTGACTGTTGTACCGTCATCTGTTTGAAGTTTTAAATTAAATTCATCCATATCTAAAATAATACCGACAAGTTGCGTGCCTCCTTTTAAAATCAGGCGGTGTTTGTCCGGTAAAATTTCTTCAATTTCGCGTTGATTTAAAGTAATATTCCCATAGGAAGTTGCCAAGTTGAGTGTATATTCTGTTTGCGATAAAATAGACCCACTTACCAAAGTTCCATCTTTCATTTTTAGCGTTTCGGCAGCAAGAGGGAGAAGCAATCCAAAACAGATGAGGGTAAATAATAATCTTTTCATATAATTAAAAAACGAATAAGCGGCCTGCGCTTAACGCACGCCGCTTTAAATTATTTATTTTCTTCTTTATTGGTTTCTTCTTGCGTAGAACAACAGCACGGCGCTACTGCTTGTTTAATTTTGCGAAGTGCATTAAGCATTTTGGCAATAGTTAAGAAGCCGATGGCCGCCGCCCAGTCGCTCAGCACATAGTAAGCAACCATAGCCCACATTTCACCACCGGTAATAGTGGGGTGCGTAAAAATGACAACCGCTTGATAAATGGAATAGCAGAAAGCGAGGTAGAAAAATCCTAAGAATAGGAAATACAAACCTCTTAAGCACAGCCAATTATGCGGAAACCATTTTACATATTTGCAACAACATTTAGACATAGTTCACTCCTTGTCCTAGATTCGGGATAATTCCCGATACTCTTATTGTATCAAAACAAAGTTGGAAATCGCCACCAATTTTTGAATTACTTACAATTCCGGCCCGCTTGTTGCAGTAATTCTTGGGCATGTTTATAGGCGGCGCCTTGTGTATCGGCAGATCCGCCAAGCATACGTGAAATTTCTTGAATCAAAAGCTCGCCTACTAGCGGGGTAATCGTTACATGGGTTGTATTTTTAGAAGCTTTTTTGGCTACGTGGAAATTGCAGTCTGCCTGAGCGGCTACTTGGGCTAAGTGAGTTACGCAAAGTACTTGCCGTCCTTGTGCGGCCTGCCGAAGTTTTTGGCCGACCAAATGCCCTGTTTCGCCGCCAATTCCGGCATCTACTTCATCAAATACCATAATCGGTACTGTCGGCGCGAGTACAGTCTTTAAACCTAGCATGACCCGGGAAATTTCGCCGCCGGAAGCAATATTTTTTAAAGGCCGTAATGCTTGCCCCGGGTTGGGAGAGAATAGGAATTCTACCTTATCTGCGCCAGTGGGCCCGATATTTTCTTCGTCCATTTCTACGGATACGGAAAATTTGATTTGATTAAACCCCAGCGGACGGATTTGTTGCGTAATAAGTGCGGCTAATTTTTCAGCAGCTTTCATCCGTTTTTCGTGTAACGTGCGGGCGTCTGTGAGTAGTTTTTTTCGCACAATTTCCAGTTCGTTTTGCACGTCTTGTTCATGCTGCGCACAATGTTGCAAATTACTGATTTTTGCTTGCAAGTCTTTAGCCGTATTTAATACATCTAAAATTTCCGGGCCGTACTTTGCTTTTAAGCGTTTTAATTTTTCATGCCGCTCTAACATTTTATCCAAGGCATCGGGATCTAAATTCATGCCTTCTTTATAGGAACCCAACGTTGAAGCCGCATCTTCTAAGGTAACCAACGCATTTTTGACGTCTTGTGCCAGTATGGCTAGATTATCATCTAGTTCTGCCATGCTTTCTAGCGATTTAACCGCTTTAGCCGTACGCGCTGTGGCGGAATCCTCCGCGTTGTAGAGTTGTTCGTACGCATTTTCGGCTAATTCCAACAAACGTCCTGCATGTTTTAGTTTGGGCAAATTCATTTCCAGCTGAGATTCTTCATCTATGGAAGGATGCAAATTCTCAATTTCCTGAAGTTGGTAGGAATAAAGATCTAGCAACCGATTTTTTTCCTGCTCGCTTAAGTGTAAGGCATCTAGTTGCGCTTGCAAGGCTTGGGATTTTTGATAAATTTGTAAAAATTGGTGAAGGTGTTTTTCTAAACCGGCAAATTGGTCTAATAGTTTTAAATGGACACTGGCATGTAGTAGACTTTGGTGGTCGTGTTGCCCATGGAAGTCTACCAGCTGCTGACCGATTTTAACCAGCGTGGCAACTGTTACCGGTCTTCCATCTACATAGGCTTTTCCTTTTCCTTTGCGGTCTAATTCACGCCGAAGGGTAAATACGTCTCCCGAGATTTGCAGTTCGCGTCGCAACGTTTCATCTAATAAGGAGGAGGAAAAGGCGGCACTAACGCACATGCGTTCAGCCCCGTCTTTAATAGCGGACACATCACCTCGCGCCCCGAGAACAAATCCAAGAGCTTCAATGACGATAGATTTTCCGGCACCGGTTTCTCCGGAAAACACAGTTAAGCCCGTTTTAAAATCAAGGGTAATGTCGGAGATGATTGCAAAATCTTGTACACGCAAACTAATCAACATGTTGCCCCCAGTTGAGTTTGCGGCTTAATACATTAAAAAAATCTCTTTCTGCAGAACAAACAAGCAGAGCCGGAGTGGCAGAAATTTCAATTTCCAATCGCGCCCCGGAAGCTAAAGAAAGATTATTTTGCCCATCCAAAGAAAGCAATGCCCGGTCCTCCGGATATTCCAAAACGGGAGTGATTTGTAAAGTCCCGTTTGCCGGAAGTACCAAGGGCCGTTGGTGCAACGAATGCGGACAAATCGGTGTAACTACAAGAACGCTTACGGACGGCTCTACAATCGGTCCGCCGGCCGCTAACGAATAGGCAGTGGACCCGGTGGGGGTGGAAATAATCACGCCATCCCCGTAATAAGAGGGAATGGGCATATTATTCCAGACTGCTTGAAGCAGTAACGTGCGTGGCGCGGCTGCGCGCAAGATGCAATCGTTAAAAGCGGTCAGCGTTTGCATTTCTTGCCCGGGTTGAACAATGCGAGCTTGTAACATTTGGCGTGGTTGAATGTGACAACGCCCGTCTAAAAGTTGGGCTAGTACACCCAGGGCTTCTTTTTTTTCGCAAGCGGCTAAAAAACCTAACGTGCCGCAGTTAATGCCAAATACCGGTATTTGATGCGGTGCGGCATAACGCACACACTTAAGTAATGTGCCGTCGCCGCCCAGACTAATTAGTAGATGAACAGAGGTCCACTCGGTAAAATCTGCTAGGGACATGATAATTTGCGCCTTGCAGTTACGCGTGCGCAAATAATTTTTCACTTCCTGTGCGAGGGGCCTATTTTGTTCTTTAGCCAAAAAGATAATTGCTTGCGAGAATTGCATAGTTATATTGTAGCAATTTTACAGGGGAGGCCGTAATCAGCCCGGTTATTTTTTAAGCGCATTAAAATACGTGCAAAAATGCTGCTCGTCGTTTAAAAGTTTGCGCATCCAGCTAATATTATCCGTTATGAAAAAGAGTTTATCACCCATGCGGGTAAATTCGTCTTGTTCATCATAATAAGAGCCGTCTTTTAAAAGCATTTGATACGTATTTTGCCCTTGCGTATAGGTAAATTTCGCATCTCGTCCCGTTCCCTGGGCTGAAATGTGGTACGGCATGCTATCGTTGGGAAGGTCTAGGGCCTGTGCTTGCAAGGAAAATTGGCCCGTTGTCGGATTTATTTCTACATGAACATTTTTCATAGATTGGTCGTACTCGTTAATCGATATGCGGCACGTTTCGGGCATTTGTTGCACCGTAAAGAAGTTTTTTCGTTTTTCGTTAAAACCGTTAATGGTACGTTCGTAATTAAGTTGTAAATCCCATTTTTTAGGGGCGGTGCGTTTAATGTTAAACGTGAGCATAGTTAAATTGGCAACGATACTTTTACCGCTGATGCGGCCTTCGTTAAGATGGGCATAATTAAAAACCGTGTCAATAGCGGTGGTGGCGGAAGGAACATACTGTACTGCTTCAAACGGCCCTTGCTTGGCCTTGTCTTCAGCAAACGGATTATACGTTCCCACAGTTTTTGCTTCCCGGCGGTTTTTAATGGATCCGTCTTCGTTATAATAGTAAATCGTGTGACCGTCAAAAAAGGCTTGGCGGTTTAATTCTTGGCCGCGCGCAAACATGCGCTTGGGCGAGTCAAAACTGGTCCAGCCTTTTTCGGAGCGTTTGCTGAATTTGTGCGCATCAAAGGCAAGCGTAACATCTATTAAGTTGATAAATCCGTCCACATCGTCTTTGGTTATTTCGGGGCCTTTGGCACTGGCCATTAAAGCGTTGCTATCGGTTCCTTCGGTGGTAGAATAAAGCGGAGAACTGCCGCTTATGCCCTCTTGATAACGATCTCCTAATCCGTAATAATGGCCGATTTCATGCGCCAAAAAATGCGGTAAATTTTGCAGGGCTTTTGCACTTTTTGTAGGGCTTTCCATGCGAATGGTTTTTTGCTTAGATAAATCGTCTCTATTGTAAAGGAAGTCGGCACTTTTGTATTCGTCAAAATGAAACACAATATCCGCCTGAGCTTCATCGGTACGCTGAAGAATTAAGGGATGTTGTTTAAGTAGGTTAAGTATATCTTGAAATTCTTGTGCGCGCCCGGAAGCGTGAATAGTCCGTTCTACGCTTTTGGGCCAGCGGTAAAAAGCGGCACGGATAAGCGCGTCGGTTTTTTGGGTCCATTGTTCGTCGGTTTGTGCGGTTCTTCCGGCATAATCATCAAATTTAATGGCATAGGTAATAGGGGTATTGGTTAGCATTTTGTGCGTTGCAAAATACACATACTGATCATTATGAAAATCGGCCTCTTCCGGGCTTTGCTCTCCATATTCACCTACCAATCCCCAGGGTGCTTTTGCCCAAGAAACTGCTTCCGGTCCGAGTAAA
>CACZKQ010000003.1 GCA_902781765.1 uncultured Elusimicrobium sp.
GCGCGCTTCTTTGCGTGCCAAATGCTCTAGTGTTTTTTGCAACTTATTAAGCGCGGGTAAGACGGATTTTTCCACTCCGTCCGCTAACATCAGCGCGTACGAAACACTGTTGACGTCTTCGCTGGTTAGCGCAAAGTGTAACCATGCGAAACGGTCTTTTAATGAAGTATTTTGCAACTTTAAGCGCAAGAAATACTCCACCGCTTTTACATCGTGGCGGGTGGCGGGAATGTTTTTGTAACCGGTGTTTTCCAGCTGCGTTAAAAGTGCTAAATCGGCAGGTGTAAGATCGCAAATTTTATCTAAAATCTTTTGTTCGGCGGCGGTCAATTTTTTACACGCGGGGATTTTCAAGCCGGATAAAATTTTAAGCCACGTTACTTCCGCGCGTACGCGGTTGGCGGATAGCGCTCCCTCACCCATTTGCTCGGGAAGCGTACCGACGCGCGCAGCATAACGACCGTCTAGCGGACAAAGCACCGATTTTTCCATATCTTTATTTTAGCAATTTGTTATAATAAAGTGAATTTGAAACAGTAGGAGGTTTTGTTGCGCCGCCGGGCGCAAACCTAAAAATTTAGCTCTGTTTTTGAGACCGCTGTAAGAGCGGTGTGTATGAAAACATACGCGAACAAGTCAAAAACAGTCGTTTGAGGCACAGAATAATCGGACTAATTACCCGATTGTTTTGTGCCGAATGCTTGTCCTTTTACGGGCAAGCTACGGCTGTTATACTCGTCTACTTGTTCGCAGATTAGTATGATGGCCGTTTTATTATACTAATCCGGCCCTAAGCAAGGAAAATAATATGAGAAACAAAAAAGCGTTTACACTCATTGAGTTATTAGTAGTGGTGCTTATTATCGGCATTTTAGCCGCAGTAGCACTGCCGCAATACAATAAAGCGGTTGCGAAGTCGCGCGTTGCGCGTATGCTCCCATTATTTAAGGCAGTTGTAGACGCAAAAGAAGTGTATTATATGGATAATGGCACTTATGAAGGCTCTGATAATATAACTACGTTGGATGTACTACTCCCCGCAGAATGTAAAAATCTAGAATCCAATCACTATTTTCAATGCGGGAACGATTGGCTGATTGATAATAATTCGGACCATCCGGCTTTTGATTACTGCCCGGGACACAACAATAAATATTATCCGAATTGTTTTAATCATCGTGATTTTAGATTAGTAGCCATTACACAACAATCAACTAAAACAGATGCGGGTACTGTTTACTGTTCTGTTATGAATAATTCTAAATTGGGGCAAGATATTTGTGAAAATTTACCAGGTTTTACTGTAGCAAAAAATAAATATCCTTAATAACTACAAATAGAAAAACGGCAATAAAAATTGCCGTTTTTCTGCGTATCACAAAACTTAACATCAGCCGTTATTTATCAAAACCGCTCTGTTCGGTCCACCCGCCGCCAAGTGCTTTACACAAGTTGACTACCGCTTGCAGTTCGTTTGCGCGCGAAGAGGCCAAATTCATCTCGGAAGAAAGCAACGTTTCCTCTACGCTAATTACGTCCGTTACGCCGATTAACCCCGCATCTTCTTGTTTTTTAGTCAAATCGTAACTGCGTTGCATAGCCGCTGTTTGGTCCTTATAAGAATCGTAAATTTCACGGTTCATACGGTTGGCATTTAATGCATCAAACGCTTCTTTAAAAGCCAGTTGCACCGTTTTTTGATAATCGGCTAACTGTTCGCGGTAAGCGGCTTCTGCCTTTTTGTTTTGTGCTTTAATTTTGCCGCCTTCAAAAATAGGGGTCGTTAAACCGGCAGTCGCACTCCACACGCCGGAAGCACCGCTAAATAAATCCCCCAACGCCGTACTGGCAAACCCGGCCGCAGCCGTTAGCGGGATAGATGGAAAATATGCCGCACGCGCCGCCCCAATATTGGCATTAGCGGCAATCAGTTGCCCTTCCGCTTGACGCACATCCGGGCGGCGTTGCAACAAATCAGACGGCAAATCGGCCGGCACGTCCGGGATTAACATCACTTCATTCAACGTTTTCCCACGCGGGATATTTTGCTCAATCATTTGCCGCGGTGTTTGCCCCAAAAGAACAGACAACGCCGTTTCAGCTTTAGAGCGTTGCAATTCTAACGATTGAAGTTGGGCTTGTACACTATCGCGGGTGGCTTGCATACGGCGTAAATCCACTTCGGAGCAATACCCGTTTTTATAGCGGCTTTCATACACACGTACCGTTTCTTGCCGTGCTTCCAAGGTGCGGTTAGCAATACGAATTTGCTCATCTAGCATGAGCATATTGAAATAGTTGTTTGCTACATCAGCCGTCAAAGTAAGACGCACCGTATCGCGCGCCGCTTGACTGGCAAGTAAACGCGCCCGGGCCGCTTCGCTTAACCGGCGGTATTTCCCCCATAAATCAAGTTCAAAGGAAACGGATACTCCCGCCGTACTCCCGCTTTCCCCCGAGCCGGTATTATTCCCTTGCCGGCCAGTAGAACCCGAACCCGACAAACTAGGCATTTGGTCCGCGCGGGCAATACCCACATCCGCGCGGGCTTCATCCACGCGGGCAATTGCGGCTTGTAAATCATAGTTATATGTAAGTGCCTGCTTTTCAAGCGCGTTGAGTACCGGGTCATTAAAAACGGTCCACCAGTCTTGCTGCGTAAACGCACTCAAGTCCTTGGCATTCGCTCCGGTTGGTAAATCTTCGGTAGGACGTTTATAGTTCGGTCCTAACGTACAACCCGCCAATAAAGCGGTTAAAATTCCTAGTGATACTAATTTTCGTGTGTTCATTTTGTTTCCTCTTGCGCCGGCGCGGCCGATTTTTTACCGCAGAACCAGCAGAAAAATAATGGAATAAATAGCGGCGCAACTCCGGTAGCAATAAGCATCCCAAATACCACCGCCGTACCAATGGAGTGACGGCTCGCCGCGCCGGCCCCGGTACTAATGGCCAGCGGCACGCACCCTAAAATAAAGGCAAGCGAAGTCATTACAATCGGACGGAAACGCAGCTGGGCCGCGTGTACGGCAGCTTTGGCAGCGTCTAATCCTTGCTCTTTTAATAAGACGGCAAATTCCACAATCAAAATTGCATTTTTAGCCGCCAAACCAACTAGGGCTACAAGTGCAATTTGAAAGTAAATATCGTTGGAAAGGCCGCGCATCCACGTTCCTAAAAGTGCGCCAAACAAGGCAAACGGAACGGCCAGCAATACGGCAACCGGCAAGCTCCATTTTTCATATTGCGCTGCTAAAATCAAAAACACCACTAACATACCCAGTAACAAGGCACTTGCGGAAGAACTACCGGCAATTTTTTCCTGATAAGTAGTTCCGGTCCAGGCGAGTGTAAAGTTTTGATTGAGTACTTTTTTAGCGGTTTCTTCTACTGCCAGGATTGCGTCGCCCGAACTGTAACCATCTGCCGGGTTGGCAATAAATTTAGCCGCCGGGAACACGTTAAAGCGCTCTACCATATCAGTCCCTAGCGTAGGAGTGAGTGTTACCAACGTGGAAAGCGGCACCATAGACCCCGATTTGGAACGTACATAAATGCCGGCAATTTGTTCCGGGTGGGCACGATAATCTCCCTGTGCTTGCATCATAACTTTAAAACTGCGGCTGGCGTAGGTGAAATCGTTTACATAGGTTGTACCAAACGTACCTTGCAAAGTAGCGTACAAGTCCCCTAATGATACACCCATCGCTTGCGCTTTAATTTCATCTACCGTTAGTTTATATTGCGGTACCATGGCTGAGAAAGTGGTGCTTGCACTGGAAATTTCCGGCCGTTTACGAAGCTCTAACAAAAACGAATTGATTTGCTTCTCCAGCTCCGCACTACCACCCGAACTGCGGTTTTGGATATATCCTTCCAACCCGCCTGTGGTACTCATCCCCATAATGGGCGGCGGGTTAAACGGCATGACCACCGCTTCGGGAATTTGAGTCAAAGCCGCTTTGTAAATGCCGGCTACAACATCTAGGGAGGATAATCCTTTCTTTTTGCGTTCATCCCACGGTTTTAACGCTACGAAGGAAGAAATTGTATTGCTTTGCTGGGTACTGCTAAGCATACTGTAACCGGCAAACGTCAATTCTTGTTCTACGGCCGGCTGAGCCAAAATTACTTTTTCCAGTTTAGCGGCTACTTCGCTACTGCTGGAAAGCGAAGCAGAAGGATCTAACTGGGCTACTGCCATAATCATACCCTGATCTTCGTCGGGGAGCAAACTGCCCGGAACAATTTTAAAAAGCCCGAGCGTCCCAGCCAGTAAAAGCACCAAAATTAAGCACGACACCGGAACCCGGCGAATAAAGAACGAAACCGCTCCCGTATATTTGCCGGTTAATTTTTCAAACCATTGGTCAAACTGGTAGAAAAAACCTTTGGTGGGTTGTTCTTGCTTTTTAAGTAAAAGCGTACATAAGGCCGGCGTTAACGTCAACGCTACCAAGCCGGAAATAACCACCGATACCGCAATCGTGATAGCAAACTGCTGATACATCACCCCGGTAAGTCCGCCCATAAAAGCCACTGGCACAAATACGGAACAAAGCACCAGCACAATAGCAACCACCGGGCCGGAAACTTCCTCCATGGCCTTAATGGTAGCTTCCTTAACAGGCAAATTATCCTCGTGCATAATACGCTCTACGTTTTCAATGACTACAATTGCATCATCTACCACCATACCAATTGCCAGCACAAGCCCGAAGAGCGTTAGCGTGTTGATTGAAAATCCAAACAACAGCATCCCAGCAAACGCCCCAATAATGGATACCGGTACGGCTAAACAAGGAATTAACGTGGCACGCCAATCCTTTAAGAACAAATAAACTACCAAAAATACAAGCACCATCGCTTCAATAAGCGTATGGATTACCTCTTCAATAGATGCTTTTACAAACAGGGTGGTATCATAGGCAATTTTATAATCCATATCCAAATCGGTTGGAAAGTTTTTGGCAAGCTCGGCAATATGTTCATCCACCGCTTTGGCCGTAGCAACTGCGTTTGCACCCGGGGAGAGGAAAATTCCAATCGGCACAGCCGGTTTGCCATTATAACTACCGTTAAATTCGTACGTTTGGCTTCCTAATTCTACCGTTGCCACATCTTTTAAACGAAGCGACGTTCCATCCGCATTGGCACGCAAAATAATTTCTTCAAATTCTTGTGGCGTTTGAAAACGGCCCGGAGCAATAATCGTATAAGTGCGGTCCACTATTGTCGTCATAGGCGGCTGCCCGATTTTACCGGCTGCACGCTGAGCATTTTGAGCTTGCACGGCACTGACTACTTCGCCAACAGACATTCCTTTTTGCGCCAAAACATCGGGCTTAATCCAGATACGAATAGAATAATCATTGGCAGACATCACTTGCGCATCTCCCACCCCTTCAATACGCTTTAGATCGTCAATGATGTTGATGAGTGCATAGTTCCCAATCGTCGTGGTATCGGTATTTCCGGTAGGCGAATAAAGGGCAATTAGTTGCAAAATAGCAGATGATTTTTTATCCACTGTTACGCCATAACGACGCACATCTTCCGGCAGGCTAGAGGTGGCTCCCTGAACGCGGTTATTGACGTTAATCATAGCCTGATCCGGGTCCGTACCGACTTTAAAAGAAACCGTAATGTTCATATCCCCATTAGAAGAGGAGGTGGAGTTCATATAAAGCATATCTTCCACCCCGTTGATTTGTTGCTCTAACGGAGCTGCCACCGTATTTGCAATTACTTCCGGGCTAGCTCCCGGGTATTGCGCACTTACCTGAACGGTTGGCGGTGTTAAATCCGGGTATTGTTCTATGGATAAGCTACCAATAGAAACAATCCCGGCTAGGGAAATCAACAGTGAAATAACGGTTGCAAAAATGGGACGGTTAATAAAAAATTTTGAAAACATAATATCCCTCTATTTTGTTTCCGGTTGACTAGACGCAGTATCCGCGGAGGCTTGCGTAGCCTGGGCGGGAAGCGCTTGCGTATCGGGAGCTTCGGCAGCGTCTATGGCATCTTCCAACTGCCCTACGTTCCCATCGCTGGCTGGGGTTGCCTCTTTATTTTGCAGATTTGGAACTTTAAATTCTTGCATTTGAGGTTGTACTTTTGCCCCGGCTTGTATTTTGACAAGTCCGCCGCTGATTACTTTTTCTCCGCCTTTAAGGCCTTTTGTAACCAAATACATATCGTTTTGCATTTGGGCTTGTATCGGGCGGGCTTCTACGGTGTTATCCTCTTTAATCACATAGGCGATCATTCCCTGTGCAGTATTTAATACCGCTGAAGTGGGAATTAACACAGCATCTTTATAAGCCGCGCCCACCAAACGAACGCGAATAAATTGCCCCGGCATCAATACACGGTAATGTTCCGGATTGGCAAATTCCGCTTTAATTTCTAAGCTGGAAGTTTGCGCGTTTTCGGTGCTATCAAAGAAAATAATTTTACCGCGCTGGGGATATACATTCCCGTCAGGTAAAAGGGCTTCCACATAAACAGAGACTTCACTGGCATCAGCTTCGCGATAGGATTGTTGGTTTTGTTGCGCTTCCTCTTGCGTAGAACCTCCCAATGAAATTTGACCCGAAGTAAAGCCCGACACTAATTGATGAAATTGGTTACCCGGCATAGAAAATGTAACGTGCAACGGATGAATTTGAACCATGGTGGTAAGCAATCCGGAAGCTCCCTCCGGGGCGATCAAACTACCTACCGATTGTGCTTCTTTGCCGGCAATTCCGGAAATAGGAGCAACCACACGCGTATAGCCTAAATTGATTTGCGCGTCGTTGACACCCGCTTGTGCCATTTGTACATTCGCTTTCGCCGCCTCATAAGCCGAAAGTGCATTATCATAATCTTGTTTACTTACTGCATTATCCGCACGCAAGCTTTTCATACGGGCATATGTACGCTGGGTACGTTTTTCTTCCGCTTGCGCCTGAGCCAAAGCGCCGTTCGCTTTCTCCAAAGCTACTTTGTACGGTTGGTCGTCAATCTGGAAAAGTTGCGTCCCGGATTCCACATATTCGCCCTCATCATACAAACGTGCCACCAAAATCCCCCCTACTTGAGCACGCACTTGGATATCTAACGAACCGACCACTTGGGCCGGATATTCCATATTCCAAGGTAAATCTTGTTGCAAAACTGTCACGGCATTGACCACCGCCGGTATAGCTTCCGGCGCAGCTTTTTCTTTACCGCAACCGGCTAACAAACTTACAACGAGTAACGTCCATACAATGCGCTTCATGAATTTTCCTCCAACATAATAATAAAATTACATTCTTGAATTCTAATAAACTTCTAGACAACTTAGCAAGAAAACTTATAGATTATGTTTAAGAAAATCTTAAGGAGAAACAATCATGACGAAAAATTATTACGCCCTCTTTATTGCTTGCTTTTTGATAGGAGTAGTTCCTGCTTGTGCCGCTAATTCTCAACAGGAAATTGTCATTGAAATGGTGGGCCCGCAAACAAAAAAACGTCCCGAGCAATCTATTTGGGATAAAAATGCCCGGCAACTTACCAAACTTTTTCGCGGTAAAAATAAAAAGCAAGTGCTAGAAACGGTGGATGCTATTTCCGCACAAGAACAAACACTTTCGTCCTCTACCGGGGAGGTTTATCAGCTTATTCAATACGGACAAGATACCCGGAATTACCGTAAATTTTTATTTGAAAATTCAGCACCTTACCCTTTCGTTACCTGTGCGGCCAATGCCGAGGATATTATTGCAGTTTTTCAGCGATACGGCGTTAATATGGGCCTACGGAAAAAAGATTTCTTAATCTCTTATCCTAAGCTGGAAAATCCTACGCCGCTTACCGACAAAACCACTTCGCTCCTAGTTTACACCCTCCCGGCAAAACAACTGCCTTTACCGGCAGACCAACCTTTGTTTGTTGTTTTTGAAGAAAATCATTTGGTTCAATTATTGAACGGGCCGGATGCTTTTGAAGCCTACAAAAAAACATTACAACCCGCCGCTACCCTTCAAACGCAACGGGAAACTCCACGTCAGCCGGTTACACAACCAAAAACAAAAAAACCGTATACAGCGTTATTATCCGGCGGTACCACAGAAGACCGAATGTATCGGCCTCGTGTAATAGGCGGAACTTTTGATACCAGAACTGAAAAGAACAAAAAACAAACCAACAAGTAGTGCCCAATCTACCTACTTCAAATATGCTAAAATAAGAGTAGCCTATGAACGCAAACGATAATAAAGCCATTTTTTTTAAACGCGAAGCATTACGTCGCGTAGTACAAGCTTTCGATCAAGGGACCCTTGAAACGCACGCTTATCGGATTCCTTTCCAAGTAATTCCGCGCGATTCCAAATCGCCCGTACGGTGTTGTATCTATAAAGAGCGCGCTGTTTTCCGCGCACGTACATTAGCCGCTTTGGGTTGCGGGGTGGAAGAAGATGATGAAGCAACTTCTTTGAACGAATACGCCAAAGAAGCGTTACTTCGTAAAGATGTGCCTACCGTACCGCTTACAGTACTGGATATTGCGTGCAAAGGTTGCGTGAAAGCCCGCCATATTGTGACGGAAGCCTGCCAAGGTTGTTTGGCACGTCACTGTCAACAAGCCTGTAAATTTGGGGCTATTTCCTTTGAAAACGGAAAATCAAAAATTAATCCTGATAAATGCAAAAATTGCGGACAATGTAAAGAAGCTTGCCCGTATAATGCAATTACCTATGTTCCGGTACCGTGCGAACAAGCATGCCCCGTTGATGCTATTCACAAAGACGAAACCGGGTTTGCAAAAATCAATTTTGAAAAATGTATTTCTTGCGGACAGTGTATGGATGCGTGTCCGTTTGGTGCCATTATGGAACGCAGCCAGTTAATTGATGTGCTGACTTCCATGAAAAGTACGCGCAAAATGTGCGCGATGATTGCTCCGTCTATCGTAGGGCAGTTTGACTGCACACTTGGACAACTAATTACTGCCCTAAAAAAGGCCGGGTTTGATAAGGTAACCGAAGTGGCTTTAGGGGCAGATATTACTACCACAAATGAAGCCCGCGAACTGGTGGAACGATTAGAAAACGGGGCTAAATTTATGACCACTTCTTGTTGTGCCGCTTGGATACAAGCCGTCAAGAAGCATTTGCCCGCACTTAAAGAATTTGTTTCTCATACCAAAACCCCGGCCGGATATACCGCAGAAATTGAAAAGAAAAAAGGATATACGACCGTCTTCATCGGACCTTGCGTATCTAAACGGGCAGAAGGAATGGAAGACCCGAATATTGATTACGTGATGACGTACGAAGAAATCGGGGCCTTGTTAGAAGCTCGCCAAATCTCGCCCGCTCAGTGCGAAGAAACCCCGCTAGACCCGGAAATTTCCGCCGAAGCACGTTACTACGGTGTTACCGGCGGTGTAGCCCAAGCCGTGGAAAATGCCATTAACGGTAAACGTCCGTTTAAGAAAATGGCCTTAAATGGATTGGATAAAAAAACAATGCTACTGCTAAATGCTTATGCGCGCGGTACCGGCGACTTTCAACTTCTAGAAGTAATGAGTTGCAAAGGCGGATGTATTGGCGGTCCGTGTACGCTTAAAAAGCAAGCCGCTGTCATTAAGCCGATTAAAGAGCTGGTAGCCAAAAGTCCACGCGTCAAAGATGCGTTAAAATAAAGAATAACTTCTTCTGTTTTGATTGTCGGTAAAAAAGACTGGGAAGGGGCTTGGTCAGGAAGGCCGGGCAACTAGCAAAATAGTTACAAACTACTATGCTTTTGTTCTTTTTGTTGCGCTAGCCAACTAAACCCCAGCCCGGGAATGATAGCCAGCAGCGCTAAAAATACCGCTGTTTTAAGTCCCCAAAAAGTAGACCAACTTCCAATTAGGGTAGGAGAAAGAGCATCCCCTAAAATATGGATCATAAAAATATTGACGGCAAAAGCCATCGGGCGCACGGGCGTCTTAGTTACATGAACAAGCGCAGCTGCAATAGGCCCTAGTGGCAAAAATAAACAAATAATTGCAACACTGATACACAAAAGGGCAAGCGGGACAGAAGATGTATTGAGCCCGCCAATGGCTCCCAAAAATGCGCCCAAAAAACCTATTTTCATTACATGATAATAAGCATTAGGGGTACGCTTTAGTAACAGGTCCGCCCATTTTCCGCCTACATAAGTACCCACTGCCCCACTCACCACGACGCAGAGACCAAAAATACTCCCTGCCTGCTGAACGGTTAACCCTAAATACCGGGTAAAATAAGTGGGCATCCAGGCCGATAATCCGCCCATCACAAATGTAACCATCGCATGCGCCAGACAAATCCATAAAAAAGACTTATTTTGTAGCAGCTCTTTATAATTTGCCCAATTTGGTTTTACAGGCACCGCCGCCGGTGTAGCCTCTTTAAGCCATATCAGTGCAAGAATCCCTAAAATAATACCCGGTATACCTACCCAGTAAAATGCGGCCCGCCAACCTACATGTGCGCCCAGAATTCCCCCCAGCAAATAACCTAATGCCGCCCCAATGGGTAAGGCTAAACTAAAAAGCGATAAAATAGTCGCCCGTTTTTCTTTGGGATAATGTTCGGCCAGCAAGGGTTGTGCTAACGTAGTAAATCCGCTCTCTCCGGCTCCGCAAAGCCCGCGGGCCATCAGTAAACCGGTATAATTTTTTACAGCCCCGCAAGCAAGCGTGGCCATACTCCATAGAAAAGCACTTGCGCTAATCCAATATTTTTTAGGAGTATGCGCCGCAAAATAGCCTACGATCGGCGCGTAACACATATACACTAACATAAATACGGAGGCCAAGGCACCTAATTCCATATCCGAAAGAGACAAATCTTTTTGCAACAACGGGAACACCGCATAGAGTACCTGACGGTCTATGTAGTTTAATAAATTGAGTAGAAAAAGAATCCAAAAAATACGTTTGACATTCATAAGATTTCTATTATTCTATAAAAAAACAGAAAACTTGCCCACTTTTCACTTGAATTTATTATAATAAAAGAAAAATGGAGAGAAAATTATGAAACGAGGCTTTAGCTTAATTGAATTACTAATCGTCATGGTGATTGTAGGTATTTTGGTAACAGTGGCTCTTCCTAAATATAGAACCGCTATGGAACGCGGACGTGCAACGGAAGGGATTGCAAATCTGAAAGCTGCTAGCGATTGGGTTAACGCAAAATATGTAATAAACGGTAATTCTTATCCCGCAGATTCCAGTTTAGTAGATGTGGAAACTTCCGCTACCGGTTCTTCCGTTACGGTCATCGGAGCCAATTCACGAAGCGTGTACTTTACCAATCTGGAATTTGTAACTTGTACCGGCGGGGACAAGTGTATTAAAACGCAACGGAAACAAGGGGATGAAGTGTATTATACGTTAACAGCCTATAACACAGACGGAGAATTAAAAAAAATTACCTGTACCGGAACAGAACAGAGTCTGTGTGAACCGCTCGGCATGACATTAAATGGCAGTGAATATGAAATGACTTTCTAATTTGCTCACTTCGCAAAAAAGCGGACGGCAACAAAATGCCGGCCGCTTTTTTTAATACTCATTACTAAATAGCGTGAAATATAGCTCCTAAAAAGGCCAAAATCGCTCCGCCAAAAAACACAATTAGAACGATTGGAATTAAAAATAGCGCAATAGTTAGCCAACCAAACAGTCCGGCCCACCACGCAGATTGGCGCGCTTCTTCCAAGCGTCCGTTTTGAACTAAATCTTGCACACGTAACGATAAAATGAGTGCCGCTAGAGCCATCGGGATGCTCCAAAATCCGCTAAAACACGAAATTACAATAGCAATTACCGATAACGTAAAATGCGTGTTAATTGTTTTTTCAAACACGTCCACCTCTTTTTTTTCTTGCATATTATCCCCCTTTCGTTGCAAAGTTACCTTGGTATTATATAAAATGTATTTTTGACGGGAGCAATTTTACTATGGAAATAACTAAAAAAGATGTAGAGCTGGCGGCCAAACTCTCTAAAATGCGCGTAAGCGAAGCAGAAACCGCCCTTTACGAAGAACAACTAAAAGCCCTTTTTAAATGGGTAGATGAATTGGCTAGCGTAGATACTGAAAATGTACGCTTGACCAACGTGAATTTATCGGCGCATATGCGCCCGGACGAAGCGGTTACTAATCCGGCTTTAGCCCAAACCTTGCGCGACGCTTTCCCCGCCCAGGAAAAAAACTGTGCAAAAGTAAAAAAGGTGCTTTAAGATGACCATTGACCAAATTATTTCTGCCATTCACTCCGGGGAAAAAACCGCGGAACAGATTACTCGGGAACACTTGGCGAAAATAGCCGAAGTAAACCCCTCAATCAACGCGCTTATTGAAGTATTTGAACAAGATGCGCTCTCACAAGCAAAAGCCATTGATGCCAAAAAAGCACGCGGCGAAAAACTAGGGCCGCTTGCCGGCGTTCCCGTTGCCATTAAAGATAACATTTTATATAAAGGGCATAAAGCAACCTGTTGTTCTAAAATGTTAGCTAATTATGTCGCTTCCTATACATCTACCGTCGTAGAAAAATTACTCGCAGCCGATGCTGTAATTATCGCGCGCGCAAATATGGACGAATTTGCCATGGGTAGCACCAATCAAACCTCGGTATACGGTCCGGCCAAAAACCCGGTAGATACTTCGCGCGTACCTGGCGGAAGTTCCGGCGGAAGCGCCGCAGCCGTAGCAGCAGGGTTAGTGCCGCTTGCCTTAGGGACCGATACCGGAGGGTCTGTGCGCCAACCGGCTGGATTTTGCGGAGTCGTGGGGATTAAACCCGGGTATGGACGCATTTCCCGTTACGGTATAATTGCCTTTGCCTCTAGCGCCGACCAAGTAGGGGTGTTGGCTAACAACGTCAAAGATGCCGCTACTGCGCTTGAAGTTCTCGCCGGGAAAGATGTGCATGATTCCACTTCATTAGAAGCCCCTGTTCCGGCCTATGCGCAAGAATTTACAACCGATTTAAAGGGAATAAAAGTAGGTCTTCCAAACGGCTTTTTAGACGGATTAAATGAAGAAATCAAAACACGCGTTGAACAAGCCGCCGAAAATTTAAAAGCACGCGGGGCGGAATTAGTTACAGTAGATGTGCCGCATGCCAAATATGCCGCACCTTGTTACTACATTATCACAAGTGCCGAGGCAAGCTCCAACTTAGCCCGCTATGACGGCATTCGCTACGGACATAGCGACCGCACTGCCAACGATTTAAATTCATGTTACGAAAATTCGCGCGCGCCATTTGGACTGGAAGTAAAAAAGAGAATTATCATTGGCTCTTATGCGCTCACGTCCGAACGGTACGAAGCATGCTTTTTAAAAGCTATGAAAGTGCGCGAGAAAATCCGCGAAGATTTCAAAAAAGTATTTGAAAAAGTAGATGTTCTCTTAACGCCTACTTCGCCAACTACTGCTTTTAAGTTAGGCCAAAAAGATGATAATCCGCTTTCCATGTACTTAGCCGATTTATATACCTGCCAAGGAAATATCGGCGGTTTAGCCGGCATTAGTGTCCCGTTTGGAAAAGATAAACAAGGCTTACCGATTGGAGTGCAGTTCTACGGACCTATTTTGAAAGAAGAAAAAATTTTAAATGCAGCGTATCACTTGGAACAAAGTTTATGATTGTAAGTGAATTTTCGTGCGGCGGCGTGATTTTGGACGGGCGAAAAGTATTACTCGTTCAAGTCAAAAATATGAAAGGCAAAAAAATCTGGACGTTTCCCAAAGGGCATATTGAAGCCGGCGAAACGCCCCGTCAAGCCGCTTTGCGCGAAGTGTTGGAAGAAACCGGATATAAGGCCGTAATTGTTCGCCCCATGATTCGTGTAAAATATGCATTTACATTTCAAGGAAACTACATTAAAAAAATGGTCCAATGGTATTTGATGAAGAAATTAGGCCGTATTGGCAAACACGACGCAAGCGAAATTTTGGCCATTCGTTGGGTGTCTTTATTAAAAGCGCATGAGTTGGTGCAATACCCTAGCGATATTCGCTTGGTAGATATGCTGATGGCCTCGTTACATATTGAACCTGTCCAAACCCCGGAAACAGAGGAATAATTTTTCACAACAAATCGCTTAAAAAATGTGAAGGCCGCCTACTTTCAGACAGCCTTCATAGAATATATCGGGTAAGTAATTTGTTAGAACTTGACGTTTACTTTAGCTAGCCCATTCACATAGCCAAACGTAGAGCCTCTGTAAGAGAACCGGTTATACCGTCCTTCTAAGCCCAAAGAAACATAATTCGTTAAATCAAATTCCAACCCAATCCCGGCGAAATAAACAAAGGTGGATTTGGTAATTGATTGTTTGCTATTCCAAGAATAAGAACTTCCGGGCCAGTTATAAATAAAACCTTGCTCTTTTTGCGTTTCTTTCACACGTCCGTAGCCTAAGCCAAAGGGGATATATAATCGCGCTCCGTGTGCCGGGTTTACATTCAACCGTCCCAAAAACATCAATTTTTCTAACGAAATTTCAGGAGTGTATTCTCCATACATTGACGAAGACCAACCGGATCCGGAAGCATAAGAACTAGAATATCGCGTTTTTCCTCGCACGAATTGGTCTGTTTCCGCGCCAACCCCTACTCCCAAGTAACGGTTAAGGAAAAACATGCCGGATAGCCCGCCGCTCCAAAAAGTCATGTTTTTAACCTTAATTTTAACACCATCAAAATTACTTTCTCCGCTTAAATACGTACCAAAACCACCGTATGCGGAAATCATCCAATCGTAAGGCTCAATACCAGTGGCTTGTTGTTTTTTAGGAGAAAGATAATAGGTTTTTCCTCCAATTTGCACCGTTTGCGGAATTTGGGCCATTTGTTGTTGCTTTTCTTGTTTTTGTCTTTCTTTTTCTAATTGTTGTTTACGTTTTTCAATGGCTTTTTCCAAACGTTTTTCCTCTGCCTGTGCGGCACGTGCTTGCTCGGCGGCTTGCGCCTTAGCAGCTTGTTCTTTTAACCTTTGCGCCTGTTCGCGTTCTTCCTTTGTAATGACTCTTTGCCCCGTTTGGCAGTCCACATAAATAAGATTTGCATTATCATCAAAATCCTTACATAATTCGCTACTAAAAACAGGCAGACTTAATCCTATCAATAGGTATATCAACCCTAATCTTCGCATGTATCATCCTCCGAAAAATATTTCTACTAATGGTCTAAATTGCCCTACCATAGCAGGTGATTTTCTTTAGTATCCGTATCAATATTGTTTACTCCTCGTTTGCGTCGTTCCTTGACGATATCTTCCTCCATGGGGACAATATTGCGGATATTCCCTTTATACCCGTTGACAATGATTTGGTCCACTACATGCATACAAAACCCAAATAAACATAAATTCCCCTTTTTAACAGCTGTATAACGAGGCGCAATAATTACATCTGCATTATTTTTTGTTAATGCTTCATACACGGCTCCGCGCGTACAGGGGTTGGGGCTAAAATTCCCTTGTGATACTTGCAATTCTGCTCCATACGTTTGTTTAGCCGGTTTTTTAGTAGTAAAACCAAACCAACGTTCACACTCTGCCACGCCGCTAATTGCCTGGCCTACTTGGATATCCGCTTTCAGAGGACTGGGTTCCACTTGAACATTCTGCATAAGTAAGCTTTGTCTTCCATTATGGTATTCCACCGAAGAACATCCAACAAACATCATTGTCATACATACGTACATTATTTTTTTCATGTTTTTCTCCTTTTTCTGCTTACGTACCGTATGATAGATAGTTGCCATAAAAAAACGGCCACTATACGTGAGCCATTTTCCCTAACCCAGCATATAACAGCCGTAGTCTGTCACCAAGCCATAAGCCCCAATGACAAACACTCGGCACAAGAAAACGGGGTTATAAGGCCCATTCTCTTGTGCCTAAACGACTGTTTTTAGAGGGAAAATGTGCCTTCGCTAAAGCAAAAGCGCTCCGTATTCTTCATACGGTTCCAAAAACAGATTAAATTGTTAATAAGCCCCTGGCAAGGCTTATAGTACTACAAAGTTGAATCCTCCCTAAATCTATCTTAATTATAAAAACTTTTGAAAAAATTTACTACAACAACTTCGTTGCATTCTTCTGCCGTAAAGCTTCAAATAACACGATTGCGGCAGAAGAAGATAAATTAAGCGAACGTACCGGACCTGTCATTGGAATCGTAAACAGGCGGTGCGCATAACGCTTGTAAAAATCTTTCGGCAGTCCGCACGACTCTGCCCCAAAAATAAGATAAGCCCCATCAGGGATTTGTGCGTCCCAATAGGCTTGTTTTCCTTTGGTGGAAAGAAAAAACATATTTTCTTCGGCCGGATTTTCGGCGGCCAAAAAATCTTCCCATGTGTTGTGGCGCTTGTAATCTAAATTGGGCCAATAGTCTAGGCCGCTGCGGCGGATTTCCTTAGAAGCAATAATAAAACCGAGTTTTCCCACCAAGTGCAAGCGCGTGCCGGTCGCCACACAAGAACGACCGATATTACCGGTATTAAAAGGAATTTCAGGATTTACGAGTACAATGTTAAGCATATAAAAGCTGTTGTTACGCGTTACGCACAAAAAGTAGTTACCACTTGTGTCTTTCAGCGGCCTTTCACGTGCTGTCAAAAATCCGTCGCGGCGGAATAGAAATTTTATTGTTTGAGCAAAGCGAGTTATAAAATTTCCCGTTGCGACGTGATTTTTGTAAGTGTAGGCCGCAAATCTTTTTGTTTCTTTTTCTGTTTCCAGAAAAAGATAACCTCTACTCTTCCCAACGGATGAAAAGCGGCGTTAATACATTGGGAATACTATCATTTTTGGGAAGTACCCTAAGTGCATAATCTTGCCGTCCGCTGTTAAGCGGAGAAACGGAAACTTCATAAATAAAACTATCCCCTTCTTTACCGGTACAGTTCATATCAATCGCTTCCGCTTTAACAATATCACCGCGGGTGCCGCGCATACCAAGGAACAGTTCTACTTGGATTTCTTCCGGAGCAAGCCCTCCTAATTGCACGCGGGCTTTAAAGGGAACTTTATCTCCCATTAAAATGGCTTTTTCCGAAGTGGGTGTAATATCCGTAACACTTACGCGGTACCAATTTTCTGCAATTTTTTGCCGCCAATCAGCAACGCTTTGTGCTTTCCCTTGCTCTTGCAACAGGCTCCCAAAATTATGCGCCGGAATGTAAAAACGTTCATAATATTCTTTTACCATGCGGTTGGTATTAAATACCGGAGCAATCTGTTTTACAGATTCTTTCATCAAGTTAATCCAAGCGGCGGAAATGCCTTTTTCATCCTGCGCATAATAAGTAGGGGCAATTTCTTGCTCAATCAAACTATACAAAGATTCTGCTTCTACTGCGTCGCGTTCAGCATCCGATTTATAATTTTCCGGGCCGCCGATAGACCAACCAAATTCACAGGGTCCCACTTCGTCCCACCAGCCGTCTAATACAGAAAGCGCAAGCGCGCCGTTAAGCGCAGCTTTCATGCCGCTCGTACCGCTAGCTTCCATCGGGCGAATGGGGTTATTAAGCCACACGTCCACCCCTTGCACCATATAGCGCGCGGTGTTCATATTATAATCTTCCACAAAAACGATTTTGCCTTTAAAGCGCGGGTCATTTTGCGTGAGCCCCACAATGAGTTTAATATATTCTTTTCCGGCCGTATCGGCGGGATGCGCTTTCCCGGCGAAAACAAATTGTACCGGACGGGTAGGATTGTTGACAATTTTATCCAACCGGTTTAAATCTTTAAAAAGTAACGTGGCGCGTTTATACGTCGCAAAACGGCGGGCAAAACCAATCGTAAGCACATTGGGTTTTAACACTTTACTGCTTTTTTTGACGGTCATTATATCAAAACCTTGACGTTTTAATTGGCGTTTAAGCCGTTCTTGTACCAAATCAATCAGTTTATTTTTACGCGCATTGTGAACGGCCCATAATTCTTCGTTTGGAATATCCTTTATTTTTTCCCAAGCCGCTTTATCGGACGGATCAATTTCGCCCTGTTGGTCATTATTAAATAAATACTTGCGGTATAGCTCGTTGTGTTCGTGCGAAATCCAAGACGAGCTGTGAATCCCATTGGTAATACTGGTAATCGGCACTTCTATAATTGGAAGTCCCGGCCATAAGTTGCGCCACATTTCGCGGCTGACTACTCCGTGCAACTTTGCTACCCCGTTGCAATAGGCCGATAAACGCAAAGCGACCACCGTCATACAGTAGGTAGTTGATTCCGGTTTTTCTTTACCGAGTGCTAAAAATTCGTCCCAGCTGATGTGCATTTCGTCGGCATAGCGTTGCATATATTTGCGTACGAGTGCCGGATCAAAATGTTCGTTCCCGGCGATGACCGGTGTATGCGTGGTAAATACGGACGAGGCCCATACAATTTCGCGCGCTTGGGCAAAGGAGAGATTTTTCTCTTTCATAATATCAATAATGCGTTGGAATAAAAGGAATGCGCTGTGGCCTTCGTTAATGTGGTACACCGTCGGTTTAATGCCCATAGCACTTAACGCTTTGACACCGCCGATACCGAGTACCACTTCTTGGCGGATGCGGTTTTCGCGGTCCCCGCCGTAGAGTTTTTCGGTAATAGCCCGTTGAGCAGGCGTGTTTTCTTGTAAATTAGTGTCTAACAAATATAAAGAAGTGCGGCCCACCGGTACGCGCCACACACAAGCTTTGACGTTTTCATCGGCCAAGGGAATATCTACGGTAATGTCGTTTCCGTCTGCGCCTTTGACACGTTCTACCGGCATGTGTGCCCAGTCGTTATCGGGATATTCCTCGTTTTGCCAACCTTCGCGGTTGAGTACTTGTTGTACGTAGCCTTGTTTATAAAAAAGCCCCACCCCGATAATGGGCATATCCAAATCGCTGGCCGATTTAATATGGTCCCCGGCCAACATTCCTAAACCGCCGGAATAAATCGGGAGTCCTTCCCCAATTCCATATTCCATAGAGAAGTAAGCCGTTAAAAGCTGTCCGTTTTCTTGTTTATGTTCGCGGTACCATGTATGCGGGTTGCGCTTATAGTTATAATACGCTTCTTTAACTTGGTTGACGCTGGCTACAAATTTTTCATCTTTGCTCAGTTCTTCCAAGCGTTTTTGGGGAACACTGCCTAAAAACCATTTGGGGTTACGTTTGGAAAGGGTCCATAATTCGGAATCTATTTGTACAAAAAGTAAGATCGCTTGCCAGTTCCAAGTAAACCACATGTCATTGGCAAGTTCTTCTAAAAACTTGATATTTTCGGGTAAATTGGGTTGAACATTAAAAGAGTGAATTTTCATAATAGCTCCTTAAAAAAATAAGTATACAAGATTATATAAAATTTCGCCTTGCGTGCCACAAAAAACCGCCTACTGGGTTAGTAAGCGGTTGCGGATTAAAAAATAACTTATAAAACGGCAATTAAAATCACGAAATAGGCAATCAAAAGAATCAGCCCCAATCCAAAAGCGGCTTTGACCCATTCTTTACTCTTAATACCCAATTTAGAAGCGCAAATAATGTTGGGGATATTTCCAGGGATCAGCATACCGCCCGATACAATCAAACTCATCAAGAGAAACGTCAGGGTCCGGTCGGTAATAGCGGGGGTAACCTCAATAGCGGCGAGGGTGGCATTGTCCAAAACAGCCGAAAGCATATTGATCCAATACAACCACCCGGCGCTTAAGTGTGAAATCGTTTGCATGGCCAACGGCTTTAAGCCTTCCCCTAACAAGGTAAGTGCCATGACAAACAAGTAGACCTTTCCCGCCCGGATGGCAATCCCTTTAATGGAATGATCTTCCCCGACGGATACGGCATGCGCCCCGGGTGCGTGTTGGATAGTTCCTTCGCGAATGGAACTGGCCATACCCGCCATAAAAAGAACGCCGCCTAACACAAACCAACCGACGTGTTCAATCAAATAGAAAAAACCGGCATTGTGCGGTGGCCCGGCCAATTTGGAAATAACCACCGTTCCTAACGGCTCCCCAATAGCGGTTAAAACAGCCCCCATGCCAATGGCATAACAAGAAAAAACTACTAATTTTGTTCTTCCGGCCCGTTCCAAGGGAAGCATCACCGTAATTTCGGCTAAAATAAGCGCGGCAATAATCGCTGTAATCACGCTGGAAGTTAGCCCTAAAATCAATACAATTAAAAAAAGCGTCCAACGAAGACCAATCGTTTTTACCGATTTTTGGGTTAATTTCTGCAAATGCTTATTAAATTTACGAAAAAATAACCCCGCAATTAACACTGCTAGCGTAATTTTAATAGGATCTTCTAGGGCCGTCAGTACCAAATGCCCGCTCCACACCTTGGAAACCGTAACCGCAATAAGACCGCAAACAAATAAAAATGCTTCTAAATTTTCTTCTACTTTGTGAACGGTAAGCGGCAAAAAAAGCACTACTAGAATTAGTAATGAAAGTAGTATTATCTGCAAGATAGATAATTCCATTTTCCCCCCGTAAAAAAACGTCCCGTACGAGATTCGAACTCGTGATCTCCGCCTTGAGAGGGCGGCGTCCTAGGCCACTAGACGAACGGGACAGATAATTTATTTTACCAAATTTGACCGCTGTCGTGCAGCCCCACCTGTTTTAAAAATATAGTATACTGAAAAAGTAGTATTACAATTTGAACTGTTTTTGGAACCGTTGTAGAAACGGAGAACTCTGCAAAGAGGGAATAATCACACCAAAAACAGCCGATTTAGGTACAAGAATAAGGACCTTCGAAACCCTTGTTTTTGTGCCAAATGTTTGTCGCTTGCGACAAGCTACGGCTGTTATATTTATGTTCTGTGATTATTCCATAGGTATACCGGCCGTTTTCTATTTGGTTTCATAAGCAGAAAAAATGGAGAAAAACTTATGAAATCAAACCAAGCGTTTACCCTCATAGAATTATTAGTGGTTGTCCTAATTATTGGCATTTTAGCCGCAGTGGCCCTGCCAAAATATACACGCGCCGTAGACAAAGCAAAGTATACCCAAGTAATGGTTTTAGGCGAAAAGATTTTAGACGCAGAACAACGTTTCTTTTTGGAAAATGGTCATTACACCAAGGCCATTAGCGAATTGGATATAGATATGCCCGCCCCCATTAAAGTGACCGGGAATGCCTCTAGCGGAGAAATTTACGAATATAAGTGGGGCAACTGCGGATTTCACGATACCGGATATATGTATTGTACACTTAAGATCGGCACAAACGGTGTTTGGTATTTTGCATATCCTGGCTACAAATCGAGACAATGTTGGGCCTTCCCGCAAAACAATACACGCGGACACGAGCTATGCAAAGCGATGACAGGAAAAACAGATATCGTCCCCAGCAGCTATTACACCCAATATCGGTTTTAATCATTTTCAACACCACTACAACTGCCCACAAACTACTGTGGCTAAACGATTCCGTTTTTTGATGGAGTCTTGCGAACAGTAAAAATTCCTCTAACGAATTGATTGGGCAAAATGCTAAAATACTTATAAGTCATTCTGAACTTGATTCAGAATCTTCACTTTGCATTTTTTATTCAGGAGTATTCCCATGGAAATTGGTATCGTCGGGTTGCCCAACGTCGGCAAATCCACTCTTTTTAACGCGCTTACGTGCGCGGGCGCGGAAGCAAGCAACTATCCGTTTTGCACCATTGAACCCAACGTCGGCATTGTCGCCATTCCCGACAAACGGCTTGATAAACTTTTTGAGATGTTCAAACCGCCCAAGAAAACGGCCGCTTTCATCAAATTTGTAGATATTGCGGGCATTGTCAAAGGCGCTAGCCAAGGCGAGGGACTAGGAAACAAATTTTTAGCTAACATCCGCGAAGTAGATGCTATTATTCACGTTGTGCGTCTGTTTGAAGACGAAAACGTCACACATGTGATGAACTCCGTGGACCCGTTACGCGACATTGAAGTCATCAACACCGAGCTGATGCTCGCCGACTTGGAAAGTGCCACCAAAATTTGCGACCGCCTCGCCAGCAACGCTAAGTCCGGCAAGAAAGATGCCGTTGCCGCGTGGGAACGGATGAAAGAAATTAAAACCGCGCTGGAAAACGGCAAAATGGTTTCTTCGCTTGGCCTAGAACCCGAAGAACTTAAAGAATATCAATTTTTAACGGCTAAACCGGTGTTGTACGTCGGCAACAACAGCGAAAAACGCAACGAAGATAACGCCGCCAAAGTAGCCGCGTACGCCAAAGAAAACGGCTCCGGCTTTGTGGAACTGTGCGTTAAATTTGAAGCCGATATTGCCGAGTTTAGCGAAGAAGAAAAGAAAGCGTTTCTCGCCGAAACCGGCAACGAATACACCGGGCTGGAAAAAGTCGTGCGCGAAGGCATGAAGCTGTTAAATCTCTGCACGTATTTTACTGCCGGGCCCGAAGTGGAAGTGCGCAGCTGGCTCATTCCCGTCGGCTGTACGGCTCCGCAAGCGGCGGGCAAAATCCACAGCGATTTTGAAAAAGGGTTCATCCGCGCCGACGTCTACACGTTTGACGACTTGGAAAAATTCGGCAGCGAAAAAGCCCTTCGCGAACACGGTTTAATACGTAGCGAAGGCAAAGAATATATTGTAAAGGACGGCGACGTTTGCCTGTTTAAAATCAATGCCTAACCCTATTTGCAACCATTTTTCCGTCTGCGGCGGATGCGCTTTGTTAAACCTTTCGTACGAAGAACAGGTGGCCCAAAAACGCGCTAAACTGCAAGACACCTTACACGAATTTTGGACAAACGAAATTCCCGTTACGATAACGGACGAGCCGTTTTATTTCCGCAACAAAGTGGAGCTGGGCTTTTGCCATCAAGTCAAATGGCGCGACGATTACAACAAAAAAGACCCGGCCAACAAAACGCGCCCGTTGGAATTTGAGCAGGCACTCGGTTTTAAGTATAAAGGCCGCTTTGACCGCGCCGTAGAAATTACGGATTGTATTATTTTTAATGAAAAATTGCCCCGCCTTTTAGCGGCCATTCGCGCGTGGGCAGCCGATGAAAATCTGCCCTACTACGACCAACGCAAGCACACCGGGGTTTTGCGCCATTTGCTACTTCGCGAAGGGAAAAACACCGGCGAAGAAATGGTGGTGCTTTTCGTAACGGACGATTTTAACGAAAAAACATTTATTTCCGCCGTGGAAAGTGTACTTCCCAATGCCAACATTATGGTTGCCGTTAATAACGGCCTAGCCGACACTGCCGCGCCGGAAAGTTTGCGCGTGTTAAAAGGCAAAGACCATATTTTTGAAAAGATTTTTTTGACCGGGGCTAACGGTCAACACGAGCGCGAAGTTACATTTCAACTTTCGCCGCAATCGTTTTTCCAAACGAACACCAAAACGGCACAAAAGATGTATAGCCGCGTGCGCGGGTTCGTCAAAAAATTAGCTCCGAAAAAAATTTACGATTTGTACGGCGGCGCGGGCAGTTTTTCTTTGTCGTGTGCCGACTTATGCGAAAAAAGTATTTGCGTGGAAAGTGTTGCGCCAGCTATTTATAACGGCATTGAAAACGCCAAAATTAACGGCGTAAAAAACGTACAATTCTTTTGCGCCAAAGTGGAAGATTTTGTCAAACAGCAACCCATTGAAAAGAAGGATGCTCTCATTATTTTGGACCCGCCGCGCGGCGGTATGCACCCCAAAGCATGCAAGGCGGTGGCGGAATCGGGCGTGGAAAACGTGCTTTACATTTCGTGCAATCCAGTTACGCTGGCTACCGACTTAAAAACACTTACACAGCATTACGAAATTTTGCATGTGGAAGCATTTGACTTTTTCCCGCACACGCCGCACATTGAAACATTTGTGCAACTGAAATTAAAATGACTTTACAAGAAGCGTTAAATTCCTTAAATCCGCAACAGCTCTCCGCCGTTAATTACGACGGCGGGCCGTGCCTCATTGTAGCCGGGGCCGGTACCGGGAAAACAAAAACGCTGACCACCAAAATCGCTAAACTCATTCACGACGGCTACAGTCCGTTTCGCATTTTGGCCGTTACATTTACTAATAAAGCCGCCGGCGAAATGCGCGAGCGCGTGGAACAACTCGTTCCCGGCAGCGCAAGGCGCGTGTGGATTCATACGTTCCACTCGTTTGGCGTACGTATTTTGCGCCAACATGCCGAAAAATTGGGCCTAACAAAAGATTTTGCTATTTACGATGAAAGCGACCAAAAAAAAGTCATCACGCTCCTGCTGGAGCAAATGGGTGTGAAAGAGCCTAAGAAAGAAGTTAACCAAATCATCAGTGCTATTTCGCGCGCCAAAGATGATATGGTCAGCCCGGAAACCATGATGCAATCGGCTACGGCTTCGGGCCTGGACTTTAAAATCCGCACGGCGGAAATTTACCGCCATTACGAGCAAAAACTCAAAGAGGCCGGCGCGCTGGACTTTGGCGATTTACTCGTCAAAACCTACGTACTTTTGCGCGACTACGAGGACATCCGTTCCTACTATCAAGATTTTTTCCAATACGTATTAGTAGACGAATATCAAGACACCAACCATACGCAATACTTAATCACCAAAACGTTGGCGGCCAAACACCGAAAGCTGTGCGTGGTGGGCGACCCGGACCAAAGTATTTATTCTTGGCGCGGTGCCAACATCCGCAACATTTTGGAATTTGAAAAAGATTTTAAAGATGCCAAAATCATCACGCTGGAGCAAAACTACCGCTCCACCAAAGTAATTTTGGAAGCGTCCAATAAACTAATTACCAAAAACAAAAAGCGTAAAGAAAAAAATCTATTCACGCAAAAAGATTCCGGTGATCCCATCGAAGTACGCCAAGTAGGCACGGAAGGCGAAGAAGCGCGCTGGGTCAGCCAAAATATTAAGTCGCTAGTAGACGTAGAAGGGGCCAGCTTAAAAGATATTGCCGTATTCTACCGCACCAACGCGCAAAGCCGCAGTTTTGAAGACTATTTCCGCCGCTATCAAATTCCGTACCGCTTAATCGGCACGGTACGGTTCTATGACCGTAAAGAAATCAAAGATATTATGTGCTACGCGCGTATTTTGGTAAATCCCCAAGATAATGTTAGTTTACTGCGCATTATCAATACGCCCACGCGCGGACTTGGCAAAGTGGCGCAGGACCGGTTACTGGCTCATGCGCAAGAAAAACAAATTTCGCTCTATGAGGCATTAAAAAATGCCGCGTACGTACCCGGATTAAGCCCCGCCGCCGTCAAAGCCGCTATTAAATTAGTGCAACTTTTTAAACAATGGCGAAGTGATATGTTACTAACCGCCCCGGCTGATATTTTCCACAAAATTCTCCTGGAGTCCGGCTATATGGAGGCCGTAAAAGCGGAGCTGGAAAAAGATCCGGAAGCCGAGTCCCGGCTCCAAAACTTGGACGCGTTAATTAACGCGGTTAAAGAGTACGAAGAACGGTGCGAAAGAGGCGAAAAACAACCGTCCGTGGCCGATTTTTTACAAGAAATTTCGCTCTTATCCGGCGAAGATGATTCACAAGCTGACCAGAGTGGCGCAGTTACCCTGATGACCGTTCACCTAGCCAAAGGGCTAGAGTTTGAAAATGTTTTCGTAACCGGGCTAGAAGAAAATCTTTTTCCTATTTCGTGCGATAATGAGGACGATTTAGAAGAAGAACGCCGGTTGTGTTACGTAGCTATGACACGCGCCAAAAAACGCTTATTCTTAACCTATGCGCGCACGCGCCGCAAATTTGGACAGTTGCAAGAAAATCTCCCTTCGCGCTTTTTATTTGAAAGCGGGCTTGTGGACGAAAACCAAGTACAAGAGCAAACTCCGCGCTTTGCCTGGGGCGGACATAGCAGTTACTCCGGGGGCAATTACGAACGCTTCACACAGCGAAAACGTCAATATAGCGAAGGATACGGCGCGCGTAAATACGGCAGCGATTTTGAAGGATATGCTTATAAAAGCCGTTTCCAAAAACGCTATGACGAATACGGTTACGAAATTGAAGAAAATGATGACTTGGATTACACCACTTCCTTTAACCGCATCCCCGGTGTAGGCTCGCTTTATTCAGCGCCGGCTTCGTCTGCGCCTAACTATAATCTTTCCGATCCGCGCCGCGTACCGGGAGCCGTTCCCCCCGCTCCCAAAACTTCCGAAAAACCGGCTGAAAAAAATGCCGACGGTGTAGCCGTTGGCGGACTTGTTAAACACGGGGTTTTTGGACAAGGAAAAATCGTACAGATTGCCGGCTCGGGCGAGAGTGCCAAAATTACGGTGCAATTTCAAAACGGAACCCGCCGCACGTTTATGCTTAAATTTGCCCCACTTGAAATTTTGTAATTATTGATCAAAACAGAAAAGCGGCAATTTTCTTGCCGCTTTTCTGTGATTTACAGAGGTTACGAAGAGTTTTTAATTTACCGCACTTGGATAAGCGCAAAGTGCAAATACTCCGTTTCTGGCATTCCAATTAACACCGGGTGATCTTTGGCCTGTCCGCGTAGTTCCACCAGTACCGCTTGACGGCCGGCCTTGCTGACACCTTGACGGATAATATCCACAAATAATTCGCGCGACACATGGTGCGAACACGTGGAAAAGGCCAAATACCCACCGGGCTTTAATCCCTCTAAGGCCATTTTAACCAGTTTTACATACAACCCCACCGCTTGCGGTAATGCCTTGCGGCTTTTGACAAACGCGGGCGGATCCAACAAAACCATATCGGGTTGGTCGGGTAGTTCGCCTTTTTTCATAGCCGATAACAACCGCTCGGCATCATCCCGGTGGAAAACAGCAATATCTTTTACGCCGTTTAATTCGGCATTTTTTTGCGCCAGTTCCACGGCCGCCGCGGAAGAATCACATCCCCACACTTGCGCCGCACCCGCCTTGGCCGCCGTGATACCGAACGACCCGATATACGAATATAAATCTAAGACCAGTTTGTCTTTAAAGTACGGTTTTAAAAACGCGCGGTTTTCGCGTTGGTCAAAATAGAAACCTGTTTTTTGACCGCCGCGAATCGGCACGATATATTTAATACCGTTTTCTTCAATCTCTACCGTTTCGGGTACTTCACCGATGATTTCCGGCGTGTTCGTTAAGCCCTCTAAGGCGCGAAAAGCACTGTCGTTTTTATAATAAATGCCGGTGGGTTTAAAAATCTTTTTAAGCGCTTTGGTAATTTGCGGTTTTAACAACTCCATGCCCGCTGTTAAAACATCCACCACCAATATATCGCCGTAGCGGTCCACCACCAGGCCGGGCAAATTATCCCCCTCGCCATAGCACATACGGCCGTATTTACGCACGCCGATTTCTTTGCGGCGCGTGTATGCTTCGTCCAATTTTTCAAAGATAAAATCGTCCGGCAAATCCGCTTCGCCTTTTTGCAACAACCGCACCGCAATCAAACTGTGCGGATTAAACGTGCCGATACCCACTTGCACACCGTCACTGGCAAGCACCCGCACGAGTGTGCCGGGTTCAATAGACGTATCAAGCCCGTCAATCTCGTTGGAAAACACCCACCAATGTCCGGCTTTTAAACGGCGTTCTTCTTTAGCTTTTAATTTGACCTGCAACATGCTTACATTCCTTTTTCGCGCATTTCTTCCACTTCGGTAAAGGGAATTTTAGCCGCGCAGAGCGGACATTCTTTCGCGGCAAATGTTTGCATCGGATACGATAAAAGTGAGCGAAGCGGCACCGTCAGCGGTAAATATCCCATAGAGCGGTCCACAATTACACCTACGCCGATCACGTTGCCGCTTAATTTATTGACTAGGTCAATGGCAGAGTTGATCTTGCGGCCCGAAACGGC
>CACZKQ010000004.1 GCA_902781765.1 uncultured Elusimicrobium sp.
TTCTTCGGTACATCTGAATTTTCACGCGGCATTCTGGAAACACTTGTAAACGAATCATACAATGTTGTGGCTGCTGTTTCTCAGCCGGACCGTCCTTCCCCTGAGTTTTGAAGCTCTTATCAGATATCTCTGATTTTTGTGATTCCAATATTTCCTTTGTTTATGCTGGTTTCTGCAGAATTAAATCTGCAGTTTTTTTGTCAATACTTTATATTTTCTATGTAGCGGAGTCAATTTTACTTCGTAGGTAATTCCTCCGGAAATGGGGGTACCCCTTGCGGGTCAAAATCCGGCTTTGGCCCTTTACCCATTTTTTCGGGGAATTGTTCGCCGGGTTTCACTCCAGGATGTTTAGGACCGGGATGACCGGGTTTTCCAAACTTTTGATGTTGTTTCCCAGGAAGACCTTTTTTATCCATCATGGGATTAGGCATATCAAACAAAGCGCGCATATCACCCTTTTGTTCAATCAATGCTTCGGTGCGGTTGTCCACCCATTCTTTTTTGGCTTCCGCTGTATTTTGTTGTGCTAACTCGGCTTTCATTTGTGCCACACGTTTCTCAAAATCAGCCAAGTGCTTTTCTTTGAACTCAATTTGCTTATCGCGGATTTCAGCAACTACTTGTGCAATCTCCGCTTTTTTGGCTTCTTTTTTCTTGCCGGGTTTCAACTTCGTATATTCTTCTACTAATTTTTTCATTTTTTCTTGGGTGGCTTTTATTTGCGCTTCATGTTTTTTACGCGCTTCTTTAAAGTCACCGGGGCGACCCTGTGGATTTTCCAGGACCGGTTTATTTGCATCTGTGTTAGCCGGATTCTCAACTGCCACATCCGCTAATGCCGGGACACTTAATATCCCTGCGAATACTGCTAGTAACAACTTTTTCATACGCTTCCTCCTATTAAAAATCTTCTTCCATGGCGGACAAATCGTCCTCTAACCACTGATATTGTTCATCCATATAATCTTGTACATATGCCACTAATTCTTGCTCATCAAATCCTACCGAAGAGGTATGATGCACATCTAATAAAACTACTCCGGCTACTAATACCATGACTGTAGCGGCCAAAATTTTCTTCCAGGAAAAGAATCTTTTTTCCTTGCGGGTCGTCTGCGCAAAAACACGATCTATCAAATCTGCCGGAGCGCCCTTGGGCTGTAAAGCCTCATCCATTTTATTTAAGAAGGCAAGCTCGCTTTGGCAAGACGGACAAGTTTGAATATGTGTACGCATAGCCGCGTCCTCTTGAGGGGATAATTCGTGCTGCACATACTGTAAAATTTTTTCACATTCGTTCATAATTTTTTCTCCACGACGCAATATTGTGTCAAAAGTTCTTGCATCTTTTTAATAGCTCGGTGACAATCTGCAAGTACAGTTCCTAGCGGACGGCCTACCAACTCGGCAATTTCTTTAAATGAAAAATAAGCCCGTAAATAAATAATTTCACGTTGTCTAGGCGGAAGTTCTGCCACCATTCTTCTAATTTGTTCATCTGTTTCTTGTCCGGTTAATTGGTCAAGCGGTTGTTTGCTTGGGTCCGCAATCGTTTCTTGCAAAAACGCATTTCCTTCTTCGTCAGTTTGATCTAACGATATGGGTTGTTTTTGATCACGAAAGAAATTAAATACACGATTTCGCGCCGTCAAAAATAACCAAGATTTAAATTTCCCGCTTACTTCAAACCGATCCCGTTGTTTAAAAAATGTCACAAATACTTCCTGAAATAAATCTTCCGCAACAGCCTCATCTTTCGCCATAGCATATATATATTGGAATAGCGAATTTTTATACCGATACACTAATTCTTCAAAAGCTTCGTTTTGCCCATTTTTAAAAGCAATTACTAAGGCTTCATCTGTTTGTATATTCATAGAGGTCATACCTATATAACACCTTTTACTCGTTTTTTATTGCACTTTTATGGTATAATTATAGTAAGTTAAATTTGTAAAACAAATAAATATTTACAATTAACTACTTATTTTGTTATAATAAGTAAAGAAGCAAAAGATGGTCGTTGTA
The DNA here is from genome assembly GCA_902781765.1 of uncultured Elusimicrobium sp. GTDB lineage: Bacteria > Elusimicrobiota > Elusimicrobia > Elusimicrobiales > Elusimicrobiaceae > Avelusimicrobium. The sequence continues at coordinate 2,032 of CACZKQ010000004.1, forward strand.
TTTATTTTAGTAATGGAACACAAATGAAACGCACACTTTCTATCAAACGTACTTTTAATATTTGCTCTATGCTATCCATTTATGGCATGGAAGAACATGTCATGCGTTTTGAAGGAGTGGGGACGTTTGAATAATAATTGATTGCTTAAGATTTTAAAATGAACCCACTCTGTAGAAAACAGAGTGGGTTTTTTAAGGGATTTTAAATCAAATAATTGGAACTAGGAAAAAAGATGAAAAAAGTAATAGCCATACTGTTAAGTGTTAGCATACTAATTGCAAACGAAGCGCCTGTAATGGCACAGGCCTTAATTCCGCTGGTTGGAAAAACTAGCCGTTCCGCCGCACAACAAGCGGCAAAAGCAGCAAGAAATACACCGAACCTTGTCCTTAGATCCGCTGCTAACCAAACGACGCGTGCCTTGACTATTCCGTCGGTTATACCGCAATACCGAGGTTATCAAGTACAACCGCCTTTGGCGCCCACTGCACAACAAACCGTACAGATCCAAACGGCTCTGGCGCAGCCTGTCCGCGAGTCAATGGGAGTAGAGCAACTTTCCTTTACACAAATTATTCACCGCGCCAACAATGGGCAAACTGCTTTTTTACCGCAGGCTATTTTGCAAATTTCCAATGATGCACAACGGGCACAATTACTTAGAACCTCTTTTGTGACTGCCGGAGCTGCCGGAGAAGCCTCTAATGAAGAATTAGAAATTGCCCGCCGTTTTTGGCGTACCGATTTAGCCCAGCGTATTTCCAAGTTTGACTCTTTAGCCACACTGTCTTCTACAAATGTGGATTCCTTCCTGCCGGTTGTGCAAGGATTACAAGATCTGGCCGGGTTGGCTTTGCTGGGAACTCCGGAAGATGTAACCTTACTGAAACAATTATTTAGTAAAACAAAGGCCAGCCTCTTGGAGCCTGTAACGGCTACTTTTCTCGTCCGCGGTTTGTTAAGCCGCGAGGATTGGACGGCCTTGCAAACATTTTTTGCTGAAAATGACGGAAAATTTGCCGAGCTTCAAAATGGAGTCGCCGCTTACCTGGAAGAAGCTAATCCTTCCGTACAAGTGGCAACCACCGACAAATCTGGATTGATTGTATCCACCCAAATTAGCAAACTGTTACAAGGTTGGGGACCGGTACTGCTCAGCGCAACGGACCCAAGTTTAGCGGCTACCAAACAATGGATGATTTGGGCCAGAAATCAAAAAGATATTCCGGCCGTTAACTTATCTGAAGCTGCCACGAAATCGGTGGAAACACCCACTTTAGCGGGTAATTTAAATGAATTAATCCCGGGTATGACAAGTACGTCCGCCCAGTTACAACCAGCCGCTTTGCCAAGTACGGAAATGACAGATCCCAATGCGGTTACAGTAACTCCTATGTCTGTAGTCCCCGAAGCTACGGTTGCCACCCCGGCACCTCAAACGAAAGCTTTGTGGAATATTTTTAGACGTAATAACAACAATCTGCCTCCAACAGTGCCGCCGGTAAGCACTCTTGTCGGTATGCCTGGAGATGCTGATTCGCCTTTAGCACGCTTGCAACGCCTTAGCATCTATTTAGCCTCTTTTGTAATGGGGTTGGAAGTTGCTACTCCGGTAATCACCAACTTTGGTACCAGCTTTGGCTTATCGTTGCAAGATAATATCTTAGTAGCTGCAGCCACCTATACACCTTACTCAGTAGGAGCTTTAGCGTCTAACTGGACTAAAAAATTCCTGGGTCGCAAAGGAAGTCTCAATTTAGGGCTTGCGATGATGGGAATTGGCTTTTTGGGCGGTGTAAGTTGGGTAGGCTTAGACGGTACATTCACTGCCGAAGCTGATACGATGATGCAGTTCTATAAAGCGTTAGCTTGTATTACATTGGCAAGTACGGGGGGGGTATTTGTTCATAATTCAGTGGGTCCTATTATGACCGAACTGAACGCTCATGCAAGCGATTTAATCCGCCAAAAACGCAGTGCTATGACTGAGTTGTCGCGTGCATTAGGAATGGCCTCCTCATTTGCATTCCCCTTTATTGCGACAAAAATTTTAGGTTATGATTGGAGCTTCCCCTTTGTAATGGCAATTCCGTTTATAGGTTTGTCTTTATTAGGGACCAACTTAATCCACTTGCCTAACACGCGCCCGATTGAACACGCAACTCAAGCTGTTCGCCAGGCTAGCGGAAGCTTACTGCAACGTTTGAAAAATAATAAGTATATGCAGTTATTTAAAGAAGAAAAAGGGGCCGGATCACTGGTGGCCGGACTCGCCATTATGAATGCTGTAGAAATGGGAATTAACAATGGATTCTTATTCCTCTTACCGTCTTTAACCACGGATCCGTCCTCGCAGTATCTCTTTGGAATGGCGCAATTTGCCGCACCGTTTATTTTGGGGAGATACCTGGCCAAGCACTTTTTAAGCTGGTTCCCTAAGCGTAATCTTTCAGTAGCAACGGGGATTGCGGCCGCCGGTACACTTGCAGGTGTTATGCCCGGGATTGTAGACAATGCCTATGCATTGACCAGTTCGTTGTTCTTGGCAGAAACTGGAATTTCTACCCTGTTTACGCTTAGTTTTGCCCGAACAGCTAAAAATCCGGCAACAGTGGACCGCTTGACCACCTTAATCGTATCTAGTGCGCTTGCCTGTGCAGTCGGGCCGGTTATTCTTTCTGGTATCACGCAAGCCTTGGTTGATTCCGGTATGGCAACAACTTCTGCCACCGCAGCGGCCATGATTGGAATTCCGGCATTTTTAACGATATTAGCGTCACGCTTGTTTAGAAGAGTAGAGTCGGTTGGGAAGGAAACGACCTCCAGCTTAAATAAGATAAAAAACTTTATCAAGAACTCGCTCTATCATCCAAAGCAACGCCGCAAACGCTCGTAAGTAAAAAGGTAAAAAATCTGTTATAATAACTAGGTCAGGTGATTTAAAATTGCCTGACCTAAAAAATTTAAACTGTTTTTGGAACCGTACGAAGAATACGGAGCGCATTAAAAAATGCACATTCCGAGTCCAAAAGCAGCCGATATCAGGCACACAAAGGCGACGGCCCGCGTGTGCCGAGTGTTTGCCGCTCGCAAGAGCGGTAAACCACGGCTGTTGCCTTTGGGTTACTCGGAATGGCTCAAAGCGACAGCCGTTTTTGCGTATTATTTTCCAAAAATAAAAGGAGAAAAATAGATGCAAAGCAGAAAAAGAGGTTTTACCCTCATAGAATTATTGGTTGTAGTGCTAATTATCGGCATTTTGGCCGCGGTAGCCGTGCCGCAGTACCAAAAAGCCGTAGGTAAAGCGCGTTTCTCCAATTATCGCACGCTGGCAGATAGTATTGCCAAAGCGGTAAATATTTATTACATATCCAACGGAATGTGGCCGTATTCTTTTAGCGAATTAGATATTGAGTTACCTACCGCAATGACCAAGGAGAGGTGGGCCTATGGACAATTAGTTTACAATGATAAAATGTATTGCAGTCTGGCCGTTCCCTCTCCAGGCAACCAAGATGGTTCTGTAACATGCGGGGACCTCCAAAATGCTACGATAACGAACCTAAACTATATGGTACGCTACTCAGGATCTACATTGGCCTACCAGCACGTTTATGCAAGCAGTGCTGATGGAACACCTCTGCCTCAAGACAGGCTCATGTGTATCGCCAACCAAGATAAAGAAGCTGTATGCAAAGCCTTGGAAGGGAACTACAAATATAGCGCCGGGGGCAACTCCTTTTATTATTTACCGGGCAGCCAAGGTTATTAAATATTATTCATACCTTAAGGCATCAATGGGCGTAAGTTTAGACGCTTTATACGCCGGATAATATCCAAAGAAAATGCCCGTCGCCGCCGAGAATCCGGCCGATAACAACACCGACCACACACTTAAATGCGTCGGCATAGACATAAATTTAGATACGAGAAGCGAAAATATAATCCCCAGCAAAATTCCAATCACACCGCCCATACACGAAAGCGTCATAGATTCTACTAAAAACTGTAAACGGATATTCCAACTTGTCGCCCCAATCGCCATACGAATCCCAATTTCACGCGTACGCTCAGTCACGGAAACGAGCATAATGTTCATAACCCCAATGCCGCCCACCAAAAGCGAAATAGCCCCAATCACTCCTAAGAAAAGACTAATCGTCGTGGCAGTTCCTTTAGCTTCCTCTACAAACGAAGCCATATCGTCTAGTTGAAAATCATCTTTTCCAAGCGGATGAATCCGGTGCGTATTGCGTACTGCATTGGCAATATCCACCTTCATATTCTCAATTTGATTAAAATCCTCTACTTTAATCACAACACGGTCCAATGCACGACGGTTAGAATTACCCCAACCTGTGTTCATTTTTACTTTTCCGGTTGTATACGGAATAAGCGCGCCTTCGTCCATATTAAATCCAAAACCCGTAGAACCCGTTTTTTTAGTTACACCCACAATAGTGAACGGGATATTATCCAAAACCACCGTTTTACCTAATGGATCAACATCACCGAAAATCGTATGCGCGGAATTGGCCCCAATGACCATCACTTGCGCGTAAGAATCAATCTCTTTTTCTGTAAACGGACGGCCGTTTTCCACCGTCCAATCATAGGCATTAAAAATATCCGTATCGGTAGCAAGCGCACTTAAACTAACACTCGTGTTTTTGTACTTTACATCAAAACTGGTTTGAATATATGGAGCCACCGCAGACACGCCTTCCACTTCGCGAATAGCGCGCACATCATCCATTGTAATATCTTTAGGAGACGAAATGCTCTCATCTAAATCCCAAGGCTGGCGCAAGAAAAGGATGTTCGTCCCCATATTGGAAAAACGGTCCGTAATGCTTTTTTTGGTAGCCGCACCAACGGCAAGTACCGTAATCACCGCCGCGACCCCGATAATAATACCTAAACTCGTCAAAGCCGCGCGCATTTTGTTAGCGAAAATAGCTTTCAAAGAAATCTTAAAAATTGCATACAAGGAACTTATCATTTTTGTACCTCGTCGCTTACTTTTTGCCCGTCTTTAAATTTAATGAGCCGCGAAGCATATTGCGCAATGTCCGGCTCGTGCGTAATTAGAATAATCGTCTTACCCATTTCTTTGTTAAGCCGTGTGAAAAGGTCCATTACTTCAATACTCATTTTGGTATCTAAATTTCCCGTTGGTTCGTCGGCAAAAATAATCGGTGCGTCGCATACTAAACTACGCGCAATTGCCACGCGCTGCTGTTGCCCACCAGAAAGTTGATTGGGGAGGTGGTAGGCCCGTTGTGCAAGTCCCACCGCTTCTAAAGCTTCCATGGCTTTTTTGCGGCGTTCTTTCGTAGGGGTATGATTATAAATCATGGGTAGTTCCACATTTTCAACTGCCGTCGTACGCTTAATTAAATTAAACCCCTGGAACACAAAGCCAATCTTCCGGTTACGCACCCCAGCCAGTTTAGATAAATCCGTTGCGGTTACATCAATACCGTCTAAAATATATTTCCCAGTTGTTGGCTTATCCAAACAACCCAATATATTCATAAACGTAGATTTACCCGAACCTGAAGGTCCCATAACCGCCACAAATTCGCCCTGCTCAATAGACACGCTCACCCCATTGAGTGCGCGAACTTCTACGTCACCCAATTTATAAATTTTGTATAAATCACGCGTATCTATCAAAGCCATAATCACTCCTAACGCCGACGGCCGGCGCCCATCCGCGGCGGTGCCATAGATACAGTACCACTTGCTTTCAAATTATTTTCACCCACAATAATACGGTCGCCCTCCTTCAAATCTCCATCAATAATTTCCGTATTCTTGGAGGCAAGAATCCCAATTTTCACATTTACTCTATGCGGCGGTTGGCCTTTTTCCATTTTCCACACACCGGTATTATCGTATTTTTCTTTATTAAATGAAGGAGAAAACCGAAGTGCTTCATTAGGTACTAAAAGAACATCCTCTTTCTCTTCCGTAAAAATAGTTAAAGTTGCCGTCATGCCTGGTTTTAAACGCAAATCGTCGTTTGCTACGTCTACGATAACGGTATAGGAAGTGCTACTATTGGAGGAAGCAGATGATTCTACGTAATTAGTCCGCACCTGACGGACCACTCCTTGAAATTTTTCTCCCACATAACCGTCTAAGGTAAACTCGGCGCGTTGACCTTCCTGAATTTTTACGATATCAGCTTCGGACACTTTGGCTTCAATTTGCATTTTTGTTAAATCTTGGGCCACTACAAAAAGTTCCGGCGTAGAAAACCCGGCAGTAATCGTTTGCCCTTCGCTGACTTTGCGCGTTAAGACTACCCCGTCAATAGGAGAAACAATCTTCGTATTAGATAAATTTTTAGAAGCCGTATCCACATTGGATTGCGCTCGCACCACACTGGCTTGGGCGGAGTTAAGCGAACTTTTGGCATTTACAAAAGCCAATTCATATTCTTCCATCTGCACACGCGAAACATAATTTTTCTCGTACAATGCTTTATAACGTTCGTAATTCAGTTTCGCCAGATCATACGCTTTTTGCGCAGAAACTAAATTTTCTTTTGCAGAAGAAAGGCTTGCCTTTGCTTCTTCTAACGAGGCCAAAATTTGGGTTTGGTCAATCACCGCCATTAAATCGCCTTTCTTCACTTCGCTATTATAATCTACATAAATTTTTAAAATTTCGCCGGAAACAAGCGCCCCAACTAACGTCGTATTAACCGGGTTAATCGGTCCGGAAGCTTCCACTAAATCCGTAATATTGCCGCGCGTTACTTGCGCTAAACGGAAGGGGGGAACAGTCGGTTTTCCGGCAAAACACCCTTTCATAAACCATACTGCCACTACCACCAACACACACACTACAATCTTGATCCAAAGAGGCCAAGATTTAAATTTATTCCAACTTAAAGAAAGTATATTTTTGATTTTTGTCATAATTATTCCCATTTAAAAAGTTCCCATCGCTTGTTTTAAATCAGCCACTGCCGCCGCATAATCGTACCGCGCGGTGAGCAAATTCAATTCAGCATCCGTATATGCCACTTCAGCATCTTTTAGTTCAATGCTATCCCCAATACCTTCATTATATCGGCCACGCGAAAGTTCCAAATTTTCTTTTGCTTTTTCCACATTTAACTCTGCTATCGGGATGCTTTCATTTGCTTCTTGCATACTAATGTATGCTTTTTGGACTTCTAAAAATACGTCATTTACCAAACTGCGGTTGCTATTTTGCGCTTTTTCTAAATTCACTCTAGCCTGCTTTACTTTGTTGTACGATTTAAAGGCATTAAAAATAGGAATTTCCACCGAGGCCATCAACCGGGATTCCTCGTTTTTAATATAAAAATCATCTCCATATTTTTCGTATTGCGCCCCAAAACTAAAAGTGGGGAATAAACCTGCTTTGGCCTGATTAACTTGAATTTGGCTGATTTTTAAACCGGCTTGTGAAGAAAGAATATCCGGACGGTGTGCATAGGCCACTTGTACCGCCTCCTCAAAAGACAAAGGAAATATTTCAGGTTCCTCTATTTCTTCCAGTTCTAACACTTTAGGAGTAACAATACCCATCGCATTGGCTAAACTGGCCGAAGCCGTCCTGACCAAATTTTGCGCCCGAATAAGCTTTAGTTTTTCATTATTTAAGTTGACTTCCGCAGTCGTAACATCCACTTTTGGACGAATGCCTTGCTTAAAATACTCCGCGGAACGCTCGTACTGGTCCTGATACAAATCGCGTGAAGCAGTGCGAATATTTACCGCACGCGTCGCCGATAATAACGCATAATAGGCTCTCTTAACCGTACGCGTAACTTCGTTCGTACGATCATCTAAAGCCAACTGTGCTTGTTCCAATGATAACTTTTGAATTTTTACCGCACGGATTTTTTCACTAATTGCCGAAAGTGAAAGCTGCGCTTGGGCTTGCACGTTGGAACCACCATAATCCATGGTGTGAAAGTGTTTCATTTTGGAGGTACTGTAGGATTGATTGGCCTCCGCCTTCACCGTCGGTAAAAATTCTGCCTTAGCTAAATTTAAGTTAATGTTGGCTTCTTGCACCGCCAGTTGGGCACTCTTTACCGAAGGGCTGTTAGCGAGTGCAATTTGGATACAGTCGTCTAATGATAATTTACTTTCCAGAGCCTCAAAAAGCGACTTGGTAGGTACGGAATCCGGCTGAGAAGTAAGTTTCGGGGAATATAATCCAGCGGAATATAGCAAATCATCCGGTTCTGCCCATACATCAGCGCCGATATTCACAATAAACAATAAAAAAATAAAAGTAAATTTCCTCATATCGATATTATATAAATTTCTAAAATAAGTAGCAGACTTCCTCTATATATAACCCCATTTTCAAGCTTTTTATTGCATTTAAGCGCAAGCCCCGTAAAACAAGTTATAATATATATGGTATGTTTAAACCGATTATCTTACTTTTTATTGCTAACTTATTTATGACCATAGCCTGGTACGGGCACTTGAAATTTAAAAATGCCTCTTTGTGGCTTATCATTGTGGTAAGCTGGGCAATTGCATTTATAGAATACTGTTTCCAGGTACCGGCCAATCGGATAGGCGCTAATTATTTTTCGGTTACCGAACTCAAAGTAATGCAGGAAATCATCACGTTAGTTGTATTTGCCGGATTTTCCGCTTGGTATTTTAAGGAATCTTTTAGATGGAATCATTTAGTTGGATTTATTTGTTTAGTAGCTGCTGTATTTTTTGTATTTAAAAAGTGGTAGAGGAGCCCCCATGAAAAACAAACACAGACTGTTTATCAAAATGGCCGAACTTGTGGCCGAACAATCCACCTGCTGCCGTCTGCAAGTAGGTGCTGTACTCGTCAAAGACAACCGCGTGATTAGCATTGGATTTAATGGAACTCCAACGGGACAATTACATTGTGAAGATAATTTCCGCCATCAGTGGGAAAAACAATATAAAGACCAATTCCCTACCTATGAAGAATTTGTCGCCAGCCGCACGTTTTATGATTTACACGGAAAATGGTCCATTGAAAACGAATTGCACGCCGAGCAAAATGCCATTTCGTTTGCCGCCAAAAACGGAATTGCTACCGACGGAGCTACCGTTTATGTAACCTGGTCGCCCTGTGTACATTGTGCAAAAGTAATCGTCAGTGCGGGTATTAAAAAAGTGTTTTACAAAAACATGTATGACCGCAGCCAAGAAGGAATTGTTTTCCTCGGTAAAAACGGAATTGAATGTAGGCAACTGACCGAGGAAGAAATTGAGGCCAACATATAGTTCTTGCGCTTGATATAATGAGCTGATTTTTTAGTTAGAGCGAGGCATTTTTAAACCCCTATGAAAAATTTCCCACACCCCTTATATGATTCTTCTATTCCCAGAAGAAAAAATGCTGTTTTTGCAGCCTGTGATGACAAATATGCGTTTTGTTTGTATGTTTCGTTGAAAACTTTGTGCGAACATTCCCCGGCTTTAGCACAGAGCGCCGATATTTGGGTAGCTAGTTACGGGATTTCTACCAAGCATCAACAAATCTTACAAACTATTCCAAATCTTCGTATTTTTGAATATCAGTTCCCTGGGGATTTGTTGCAAACTCCGGCTATTAAAAATTTTACAAACGTAAGCTTTGCACGTTACGAATTGTTTACCTTACTGGCCTTGTACGAAAAAATCCTTTATTTAGATAGTGATGTTTTGGTGCAAAAAGAATTGATGCCCGTCTTTGAACAATTAAAAAACGGTATCGGTTTAATACCTGATTCCACCGCACATAACGTCGGTATCAATTTTTTCAAACCGATTGACGGATTTAATATGCAAGCCCTTGGATATAACAGTGGATTTATTGTGCTAAACCGAAGCGGGAAATGGTTGCCGAAAATTAACGAAATTCGTGAATTTCTTTATCAGTCCACCTTAGAAAATGCCGAACATCTCTTTTGGCCGGATCAAGGCATTATCAATTTAGCGGTACAAAAATTTGATATGCAGCCGACCAACTTGCCGGAATCCTACAATTGCCCGGCCTCCAGGTCAACGAAAAAATTGAAACAAGCTTACATTGTTCATAGCACCGGCCCGCGAAAATTTTGGTGTTATTATTATTTTCATGATTTTTATAAGTGGTATACCGCGTGGCATCAACAAGGAGGGGAGCCTGTTTCTATCCGACGAAACGACTCTAATTTGTACCTAAAATTCCGTAACTTTTTTCACTTGCAAAATAGTGTATTTTTTCAACTTTGCCCGGATTTATTTGCCAAGCCCACTAAAGCCCTTCGCTTTGCTATAAAGAAGTGGTTGGATTTTAGGTAAATGTTTTTCCGGCTTTGATTTTGATATAATAAAGTATATGACTAAGAAAACAACTGCTCCGGCAGAAACAGAAAATAATGATTTTATCTCTTCGGGCTTACTGAGCCTCATTAAATGGTGCAAACAACACAAGCAAGGCCTTTTGACGGCACTAGTTATTTTGGTGCTTGCAGCTGTTGTCGGTTATGCGTATTATTCGCACCAGAAAAAAATAACGGAAAACTCCTGGGCCGCTTACTACAAAGCCCAAGTCGCGTTGGCAACCCAGGGGCAAGAAGCCGGGTTTGCACAAATGGACAGTATCTCTGTCGAGTTCCCGGCATCTCCGGCAGCTCAGTATGCACAACTTTTAAAAGGCGATATTTTGTATGCAAATGAAAATTTTGCACAAGCGGCGGACGTTTACGCTTCGTTAACGTCTTCAGCTAATGAAACCGTTCGCACCGTGGCTACGTTATCACAAGCAGCGTCTTTACAAGCTATGCAAGATTACAAAACGTCGGCTGATTTGATGCAGCAATTTATTCAAAATAACCCGAACAGTTTTGCCTTACCACAAGCTTATCAAACATTAGCCATAAGCCAAGAACTCGTCGGCGATAAAACCGCCGCCATCAATACGTACAAGCATATCTTGGAAGCTTATGCCAAAACTTATTTTGGTACTTTTGCAAAAGAAAAATTGACTCAATTACAAAAATAAACAAAAAGCCCTGTCCGATAAATTGAACAGGGTTTTTTGTGCTTTTTAAAATCTAAAAAGGAAAAATTATGAAGAAAAAAATAACTCTGATGTTAAGCGCGCTTTTGCTGGCCGATATGTCTTTCGGTGCGGGATTTGCGCTTTATGAATACAGCGGACGCTCTACCGCTATGGGCGGCGCTGTAATGGCGAACTCGGCCGAACCGGCCTCGCTCGCCACGAACCCGGCGTTAATTACCGAATTGGAAGGCACGCAAATCCAAGTGGGTGTAACGGCGGTACAAGCTCATGCAAAAACGACGGTAAACAATTTATTTACCGATCAACCTGAATCGCGCACATTAAAAAAAGACACCTGGCTTCTTCCTAATTTCTATGTTACGCACAAATGGAGTGATGATATTTCTTTTGGGCTAGGTGCTTTTTCGCGCTATGGTTTAGGCGGAACATATAAAAATTATGAAACGTGGGGCGGAGGTTATTTGGCCTACAAAGTGAAATTGGAAACGTTCTCGTTTACACCTACGATTGCCGTAAAAGCCAGCGAACAGGTTTCTGTAGCCATGGGCTTGGAAGCTATGACGATTGATTTTACCCAAAATTCCCGAGGAATTGCTCCGGCGGGAAGCACGTATGAAATTCACGGAACCGGCGTAAGCTGGGGGGGGAACTTCTCCTTATTATATCGCCCGGAATGGGCTGAAAAATGGTCCATTGGTGCCACGTACCGCTCCAAAGTAAAACAAAACTTAGATGGGTATATTCATACCTCTACTGGAGGCCATTTATTTGCACCGTCTAATATCTATAACGATGGAGCTAAAGGCGCTATTAACTTACCCGATAGCATTTCCACCGGCATTGCTTTCCGCGCGACGGAAGATTGGGTATTGGAAGCCGGAATCGTTGGTACGTTTTGGAGTTCGTATGACCAAATTATTATTGAATACGACGACACCGAAACTACACCGACCATTCATAATAAAAAATTCTATAAAGATACTTTCCGCGTAAATTTCGGTACAGAATATAATCTCAATCAAAATTGGGCTGTACGTGCCGGATATGTATTTGATAAATCGCCTATTAACAAACACGCGATGGATACTCTCGTGCCGGTAGATGACCGTCATTTAGTCAGTGCCGGATTTGGGTATCATAACGATACGTGGAGTGCCGATTTTGCCTATTCACACATCTTCGGTAAAGATTTATCCGGTACTGCTAGCTATCAATTCCAAAACAAACAAATGAAATACTCCGAAGGCCGCAGCGACATGGTGGCCCTCACAATTGGTTATAAGTTCTAATCAATTTTTTACCCTTGCAAGCCCTGTTTTTCGTTCAAGGAAAACAGGGCTTTTTGTTATAATGTACCTACAATCAACATGATTAAGAAATAATGTTATTTTATGTATAAAGGTCATTCTGAACTTGTTTCAGAATCTCTCTATGTATCGTATCTAACGAGATGCTGAAATAAATTCAGCATGACCAATCTTTCGGGGGTATGTTATGACGAAAAATTACAAAACAAATAACCGCAAAGTGGCCGTTATCGGGTGTGGCTTTGTGGGTTCGGCCAGTGCGTTTGCACTGATGCAAAGCGGGCTGTTTAGCGAAATGGTTTTAATAGATTCCCAGCACACCAAAGCCGAGGGGGAAGCTATGGACATTTCCCATGGCGAAGCATACGCCCGGCCCATGAAAATTTATGCCGGGAATTATGATGATATTACGGATGCTTCCATTATCGTCATCACTGCCGGAGCAAACCAAAAGCCCGGCGAAACGCGGCTGGATTTGGTGCAAAAAAACGTCGGCATTTTCAAAACGATTATCCCGGAAATTGCTAAGCGCAACTATCAGGGAATTTTACTTATCGTGGCTAATCCGGTAGATATTTTAACCTACACAGCGCTTAAATTAAGCGGCCTTCCGGAAAGCCGCGTGATTGGATCTGGAACGGTATTAGATACGGCTCGTTTTCGTGAAATTTTAGGCAATCATTTGGGGGTAGATAGCCGCAGCGTGCATGCATTTATCGTCGGTGAACATGGGGACAGTGAACTTGCAGTCTGGAGTACGGCCAATGTAGCCGGTGTACCGATTAACAAATTTTGCGAACTGCGCGGACATTTTAATCATCAAGCCGCCATGAAGCGAATTGCCGACGAAGTAAAAAATAGCGCATACGAAATTATTGCACGAAAAAAAGCCACCTATTACGGAATTGCGATGGCGGTAAAACGTATCTGCGAAGCGATTGTGCGCGACGAAAAATCGGTGCTTCCGGTATCCAATATGATGCACGGCGCGTATGGGATTAACGACATCACGCTAAGCATGCCGGCAATTGTCGGCAAAAACGGTGTAGAATTGCAAATGCCTATTTCGCTAGACGGTAACGAAGCGCTTGCCTTAAAAGCCTCGGCAGATGTTCTTAAAAAAATCGCTGCCGAAGTGGGTGTACTTGACTTAAAAAAATAACATAAAAACAGTTTCATACTTAATTAGGAATCTTCCGTATTATGATATAATAAGTAGGTCAGATGGTTGTATTATCTGGCCTACAATTTTATTCTGTTTTTGGATACCGTAGAAAATACGGATAGCCGTTAAAAAACTAGCGGCCTATAGCACACCAAAAACAGTCGTTTTAGGTATAACGTGTTCCAGCCGATCCCTGGAAGGCGTTATACCGAATGTTTCTTGCCGTCTAAGACGGCAAGAAACTACGGCTGTGTATTGGGTTAGTGCTATAGCTCAATATCACAGCCGTTTTTTTGTGGTTTTCAAACAAGGAGTTTTATTTATGGACCCCGATAAATACCTCACTTCCGCTTTTTGGGCCACCGCCGAAGCAGATGCTCATTTTACAGAAGTGTTAAAAAAATTAAATGCGTTGAAACTTCAAATTTCCGACAAACTTAACGGAAAACTAGTAGATATTTTGGACGAATTTCATGCCGCACACAGTCACCTGCAAGCGGCTCGTTACGATTTACAGATTTTATTTCGGGCCGAAAAGAAAAAATTATAATTTTTCCAACAATTTTTGTACCAAACGCGAAACGGCATATTTTTCCAAATCCGCTTGCTTTACGCGCAAAAACTCCGCCGGCACGCGCGCCGAGGGGGGAAGAACTACTTTATATAAGTCTGCCCAAATAATCCGGTGCGATAAAACGTGTTTTATCGGGGAACAAACGGACACCGGCGCCTTTTTCAGCCACGTTACCACCGAAAAATCTGCCTTCGGTCCGGGAGTTTCCACCAACGGCAACTCATAGAGATTCTGCCACACGTCGCCCGCGCCGCGTTTGTGCAGCCACGTAAAATTCCCCTGCTCTACATATATATAATGGAAATAGCGCGTGGAAATTTTTGTCTTTTGCGCTTTAACCGGCAGTTCCTCTATGCGCCCGGTTCGATATGCCGCGCACAATTTGGCAAACGGGCACTCCTTGCATAAAGGGGTCTGCGGCGTGCAAACAGTCGCGCCGAAATCCATTAACGCTTGGTTAAAATCACCCGGGCGTTTCTTATCCAACAAGTTTTGCGCCAGCGCGGTAAACTCCTTTTTCCCGGCGGTACTGTCAATGGGGGTTTCAATGCCAAACACACGCGACAATACACGGTACACATTCCCGTCCACAACCGCGTAGGGCATTTGGTATGCCATGGAACAAATCGCCGCCGCCGTATAATCGCCCACCCCTTTTAAGGCGCGCACACCTTCGTAGGTGGTGGGAAACTTTCCGTTCATACTTTTGGCCGCCGCGTGCAAATTTCGCGCGCGCGAATAGTAGCCAAGCCCCTGCCAAAGTTTTAATACTTCGTCTTCTCCGGCTTGCGCCAAAGCAAGGGGGGTGGGGAATTTTTTGGAAAATTTTAAATAATATGCCATTCCCTGATTTACGCGTGTTTGTTGTAAGATAATTTCCGAAAGCCAAATAAGATATGGGTCCCCCACATCGCGCCAAGGCAAGCTGCGCTTGTTGCGGTCGTACCATGTAAGTAAGGTGGCGGAAAAGGATTTCATATTTTCATTGTAGCAATTTTTAGGAAATTTTATGCTCCGCAAAATCACATGCAATTTTGCAAATTTTGTATTTAGGCGTTTTTTGCGGATTTTTTGGACCGCTAAGATACACTTTTTAGAAATTTTACAAAAACAGAAATGTATGTTTTTCCACACTGTTCCGCTACCAAAAAATCTAAGCCGTATTATTATATTAGATTTTTTACGCCATCTTTGGACTCTTTTTCCTAATATTTTGACTTATATTTTTAAATAAGATTTTTCATTTTACCGTCTAAGAAACAGAGTTTTTAACAGGTTTAGACATATATTTGACATATAAATATTTTATTGACATATAAACAGAAAGAATAGTATTATATGTCATACTCGTTGGAAAACAGTTGGGGAAAACTTTATAGAAAATAAGGAGCGCAAAAATGAGTGAGAATTTAAAAATTAGATTTCGTCTACCAAACGGAGAGGAGTTTGAGGCCGAAGGACCACAAGATTTTATTGAATCCCAGCGCAATTATTTCCTTAATTTAATTGCCCGCAAAGCCAGCTTCAACCAGGCCTTCCCCGGTCCTATTACACAAGCGGCATTTCCCGTTCCTCAAGCTCCTGCTCAAGCCATTTTATCTACCGTTCCGGCGGCCTTGCGAGCGGAAAACTCCCTAACTACTTTAGGTACCCCGGAGCGCTCTGCAGCTACGACGGAGAATTTATCTGTTTCCAAACTATGGGAACAACTGTTAAAAAGGGAGGGGGATTGGTTGATTCTTCGACGGAAATCACACTTATCCGCTCAAGAAGCCGCTCTGCTAATTCTCGCCGGAGCAAAGAATCTACTCGCCCAACCCGCTTACCGAGCTATTTTGCTAGCTAAATCGCTTAAGCTTTCCGGCTTTGAAACTGCCCGCCTAGACCGTTTGCTTACCGAGGAGATTAAAGCCTCTTATATCATAGCTTCCGGCAGCAAGCGCGGCCGCGATTATTCCTTGACCCCTACCGGCTATACCAAGGCTTTTGTATTAGCAAAAAAACGGGTGGGGGAAAGCATCCAATAAACCAACATAAATAGATCTCATCTTTTACCTTTGAAAAGGGGGAGAAAAAACACAAAAGAATATCCGCAACATAGCATCGGAGCTGTTCTTTTATACTCAACAAAATAAGCCATACTTCCCCTCTTTTTAAAAATTTAGAAAATGCAAAAATAAGGTTATTTTTGCATTTTTACCCCCATTTATAATTTAAAAATTGATTTTTTTACTTAATTAAATAAGGCACTAATCGGCGCATAAATTAGTATTCCTTTTTGGACATAAGGGGGGCTTTTTGTCGCGCGCACTTTACTAACGATAATTTTTATTATGTTAATTAAAAGGTAGAAAAACGAAAAAATATTCTAACTATAATACAAATTAGTTTTTATTGATTTTATTATAAATTTTAATAATTTTATATATAAATCTTATAAATATTATAGAATTTGATTATTAGCAAGGAAGTGCCGATAAAAGGTACAACAAAAAGTCCTATTTTTTTGAAAATCAAACATTATAATAACCTCTATTTTTGCTTTCATAACTTCCCCTTTTCATATTTTTAAAAATGCAAATAATTGCTTAATTTTGCATTTTTTAGAAATGCGTTAAAACGCTCTAAAACGATTTGGGGGTATCTAGGGTATTGGGCAAAATAAAATAGGGCATTTTTAAAAGTACTTAAATTTTAATGATTTTTAATAAAATAAGGATTAGGCCACAAATACTATGTATCCCCATAGAAAAACACACTAGGAGATAACATTCAACAATCATTATTGAAAGGAATAGAAGGAAAGGGAAAGGAAATAACCCAAGGTATATAGATTTACAAGCCGTATATTTATTATTACGGAGACCCAAGAAATATCTATAACCTAGTAGTCTAAGAGGGGTAACTTTGGGTATAATAAAAACCTCTATATCCCCATGAATATAGCTATTAACATGGATGGAAAGAATAATATAATTGGGGGGAAATAACGGTTGTTTTTCTCTGTCACTTTTTTACCGATTTTCCCCCCTTTCCGCTGAGCTATCCGATTTCTTCTGCAAGCTATATAAACGTCTTCTCTGATTCTCGTGGAGTTCTATAAGAATAAAAACAGGGACGAATATTCAATCGTCCCTGCCAACCATTAACTAAAATTACAACACTACTTAGTTTGAGATTCTAATTTTTTCTCCAAGGACCCCTTATTAACACTTCCTGCTTTTTCCATAATGCTTTTTAAATTCTCGGCAGAAGCTTCCTTCCCTGTAGGAACTTGAAACGAAGCGGCAGCTGCACTTTTTTCAGCATCATTTGGATTTCCAAGCCCTTCTTCCCCCTTCGTTAAATTAGCTGCCTTCAAATCTTTAGCTTTAGGCATTTGAAAATTACTCATACTGGTAGGAGATGAGGACGAGGGAATCGTATTGACTAATTTTTTAGAAGAAGATTCTCCTTTTTTAGAAACACTAAATGATGCTCCGGAAACCGCGTCTGGCTGCTCCGCAAGAGGAGTAGATGGATGATTTACGAACACATTCGTCTGCGGATGCGGAACCGTTACGGTGGTTTGCAGTTGATTTACGGTAGCTGTTGTAACCGGTTTTAATACCGTCACTTGTGTTACAGGCCGGTTTACCGTTGCAGTTGTTTGTAGGGACGGCCCACTCGGCTGATCTGCTGTTTTTGGACGGGAAACCCTACCTTGTGTTACAGGTGGCTTTGCTTGTACTCCTACAACACTTAGTAGAAACAACACTAACATTCCACTGGCTAATTTTTCTTTATTTAGCATCAATCAAATCTTCCTTTACTAATATCCTTGCGCCGCACGCACCGCAGTACGCCGAACCGGAACACCTTGCAAAGCAGGTTGTGCCCCTCCTAGCAAATCCCAACCGGTATTCTGCGCCGCCGGCATTACCGCCTTTAGTACACGGTCTGCTTGCTCTGAAAATAAAATCTGCTGATAAAAATTAAATACCATGTCTAAATAAGCACCTGAAGGATCATGCACGACCATTTCAACATGCACGTGCGGATTTCTTGCAATTTCATGTGCGCCAAAACGATAGTTAACACTAAGGGTAAATTCTTTTCCTTCCGGCAAAAGCGACTTAATATATTTCGTATAGAATGGTAAGTTACTATCTAAAGCATTTTTTAACACATTAACATTATCTTGCACCGTGCCTTTGTTTAGCAAGGCCACATACTCATTCAAGGTTGTTTTATTGGTGGGATCTAACAAACCTTTAATCGTTTGGGAATAGTCTCCAGCCGGAAAAATCTTACTGTTATGATTATTCGACCGACGGAACAAATAGCTTTTGAAAAGAGGCTCTTGTTCTTTGCTAAACATCTTTAAAAAATCATCCAACGCGCTAAACGGAACCTGTGCAGAAAAACCGTCCTTTGTTTCTTCTTCTATAATTGGAATTCCCCGGTTTTGGAGTTTTTGCACAAATTGTCTCGCCAAATCTCTATTTTCTTTTTTATATAGGAAATTTACGGCATCAAAAGTTTCGCCTTTAGATACAAATTTTTTGTATGTTAGCTCACGATTAATCAGTTCCCCTATCATGCCAGTACGCATGTTCATACTAGAAGGAGGAATAATGTCGTGTTTAATTAACTCGGCGGGGAAGATTTCCAATTCCCACAAAACTTGACCATTATTTTCCATTAACTTAACAAATTGTCCCGCATTTTTCCCATCAACAGCACGGATAGAATTTCTTACCCAAGGATTACGGACAAAGGAACTTCTCGCCCGTAATAACTGATTACCTATGGCCGCAGGATTGCGCTGCAGCGCGTCAAACAATGGTAATGAGAAAATCTGCTCTGCTTCACGTCCATCCCCTACTCTGGGAGAAAATCCTACATTATTACCAAAGGAGCTATCCACCACACCGGAGGAAGCCGCCCGGTCCACCAAGAGCGAGAAATCCCCCCGCGCACGCAGCTCATTAACGGCAGCATCTAACTCTTGAGCATAATTTGCACTTGGATTCTTAGATGTGTTCAGCAAATCCGTTCTCTTACTAACCACCCAACGGTACAGTTCCGTATTCTTGCCGCCGCACAATGCCTCTAAATCGGCATCCGTAAGAACACTGGCCGCTGAAGTATCCAACACCGAACGGCCAAACATTTTATCTATAAATTCTACGCTTTTAGGAACAGTCTGCAGATCTATCACAAAGGGAGTGGCACTGTAATTATGTTCTCCCAGCACAAGAAGATTATTATTCCCGTCCTGGAATATACCTGCCTCCCATGGGGAGTCCGGACGACGAACTGTCATTTGGGGAGTTGCAGCCGTAGCACCGCCTACAGCTCCTATTTCATCTGCAATAAGTTTAACTTCATCCCGAAACCCAAGCCATTCCAACGTAGCTTCTGCAGAAGGATCCATGTGTATAATGTTAAAATCATTTCTAGCCGTTAACGCGCGCTCTACTTCCGGGCTGCCATGCTGTAAACCTTTCGATTCAACGGCAATGCCCAAACCCTCTTGTCCGTTTTGCGTTAAGATTTTTTCTACTCCAACCCAGAAATCTCCTTGGAGTGTTTGAGTTTCAGGGGAAACGCTCTTTTGTGCCAACTGCCGTAGCGCGGGAATATCTCCCAAGCTAAGTAATGCCCGGCCTGCCACTATTTCTGTATACGGACGCAATTCCGGGGAAACTTTTTCCGCAAATGTTAAAATGGCAGTAGCGTCCTGTGCGTCCCCCAAGATTCCTAAATCCGTAACAGCAGATGTCACTTTACTCCACATGTACAAATCAGCTTCGGAAGAAGTTAAACGGGATCTACTATTTGCGCGCTGCAATAGCTGACGATAGAAAGTTAATAGTTGTCCCCGTTGAGATTCTTGCAAAGGGACATCACGCAACACAACTAACTGGGGTGCATAAGCTAACCAACTTTGAGTTAATTCTTGAGGGGTAAGTCGCAGATTTAAAATGAGCGAAAGAAACTCTTTGCCTTGCTCTGGGGAGAAACTTTCAATATCTCGGGGGGAAAATTTCTCAAAAAGTTGGCCTTCCAACTGATAAACGGTTCCCAACGATCTGGCTATTCCCTCATTGATTGACCGCATATCCGGCATGGAAAAACTACCGCCGGAAACCGTTCTTTCTCCAACAGAAGGGGAAGCGCTTGGTCTAGTGGGTGGTTCCAATACCCGTCGTAAAGACGTCCCGTTACGATAGAATGAATTATTAGAAACCGGACTATTAAAATTGATGTATCTCCAAGGTCTAACCAAATGACGGCCGGCATTTAAAGCAGAAAGCCGGGAAAGACTGCGTTCTACCGCATTCGCCTCTACGCGTATAATTTTGCTGCTGTTACTGGTTAATGTTCGCACCGTTCCCGGCGGTATCGTAGCAAAACAATACGTTCCAAGTAAGCCAAAAAATAAAATAAATAAACTGCGCAGTAATGATTTCATAACTTCCCCGTTACAATCTATTTCTTACATTGTAAGGAATCGTGTGAGGCAAAACAAGGGTATAAAGGCCCACTTTCCAGGTGGGCCTTTTGGATCAAAAATTATTTTGGTTTTCCCCCACCACCAGCAGCAGCTGCACCGGCGCTATTAAGAATAGCTGAAAAATCCGGCATACCAGCAGCGCCTCCCGCGGCCGGTTGAGCTCCCGCTGCGGCTTGAGCACCGCCCATAGTTTTTACTATATCTTGAATGCCCTGTAATTGTTGCATGGCGGCAGCTGCCTGCGCCGCGCCAGCGGCTCCGGCTGCCGTTTGCGTGGAAGCCTGGGTAGGGGCCGCCGGGGTAGAAGCCGGTTGGGCGGCATTATTAACAGCAACCTTTCCAACGGTGGTAGGGGCCGGTTTAAAAGTAGTTACATTCTCCCCTGCCAAATGAGTTTCTACTCCTTGCGTTTGCACGCCTTTGCTCCAACGAGAACCGTAACTGGTAAAACTGCGCGTAGCCGGGGTTGCCGGATTATTATTCTGATCAGCCGTTTGAGCCGCAGCTTGAGAATTAAAATTAGATTTTGCCTTTCCCCCCACCTCATACGCACAAACCAAAGCCGGTAACAACACAACTAGTGCCATAGCGGTTAAAATTGTTCTCATAATAAATACTCCTTTTTTAAAAGATATACCTCTTCTTTATAGTATATTGTTCGTTAGAGAACTGTCAAGCACTTTTCGCCGGGTATTACGTAATAACTACCGGAGTTATTCCTCTATAAAATTTTCTTCTTTTATGCTACACTATTAGCATGAACGAAACCTCGATTTACGACGTAATTGTTGTGGGTGCAGGTGCCAGCGGACTACTTTGTGCGTTGGAATGTGCCCGCCGCGGTAAAAAGACGCTTATCTTGGAAAAAGCATCTCAACCCGGACGCAAAATTTTAATAAGCGGGAATGGTCGTTGCAATCTAACAAACCGGTATGTAAATCCAGACGCCTATCATGGTAATAAAGAGTTACTTACATCTGTTCTTTCCCAATTTTCTTATGCAGCCTGCAAAGCTTATTTTGAACAACTCGGTGTGCTTCTAACCGAAGAAAGTCAAGGACGAATTTTTCCTTTTAGCGGCAAATCAACAGCCGTATTGGAACCCCTAAAAATTGCATTACAAGAAGCCGGTGCACAATTATTATTAGGACAAGAAGTAGTCCGTATTCAAACGAAAACTCATTTTCGGATCTTAACAAAATCAGGTGAAACCTTTCTGGGGCGCCGGGTAGTTTTAGCTTGTGGATCTTGCGCCTATCCGCAAGCGGGCGGTTCCACATTAGGATACGAGCTGGCCAAACAACTGGGCCATTCCATAGTTACGCCACAACCGTCTTTAAGCGCGCTATGTTTAAAAGAAAAATCACTGGCTCGTCTAACGGGGATTCGCAGTCAAGTACTTTTGCAAGTTTGGGATCAGCAACAAATTGCAGATCAAAGTGAAGGCGAAATCCTCTTTACAAATTATGGACTAAACGGCCCGGCGGCACTTAACGTCAGCGGAACTATCACGCGACTTTTGAAAAATGGGAATGTAAATATTTCGCTGAACTTTTTTCCGCAACTAAAAGATTTCTCCGCCTTTTTATCGCAACGAATAGAAATTTTTTCCAATCGCAGACCTAAGGATTTTTTAGCCGGACTTCTTCACGAAAATATTGCTAATTTACTCATTGATTTTGTAGGCATTCGTAAAAATATTTCTTTAAAAGAACAAACGCCTAATACACTTCATAAACTTACTCAAACCCTTATCAAATGGCCGTTGACTGTTACCTCTTTACGCCCTTGGAATGAAAGTATGGTAGCAGCCGGGGGTGTAAAAACTTGCGAAATAAACTATAATACATTTGAGTCTAAATTTTGTAAACGCCTCTACATCACTGGGGAATTATTAGATGTAGAAGGGAAAAGCGGTGGATTTAATTTACATTTTGCTTGGGCCAGCGGTATGATTGCCGCAAAGCATTTGACCACAGAGGAGTAATTATGGCAGAAATTGTTAGAAAAACAACCAGCATTCACGAAAAAGACCAAGTGGGTTTTGTTCGCACCTACTATGTAAACGGAAAAGAAGTGTATCGCGAAACACTTAACAAAAACCTGGATATTGAAAATCATTCGGGAGAACTCCCTGACGGTACTGTAAAAGAATTTTTTGAAAATGGCAAAACTTATTTTGAATGCCAAGTTAAAAATGGCCTGCGAAATGGGATATGTAAAATCTATTTTGAAAATGGAAAAGTGAGTATTGAAAAATTTTACGAAAATGGCCTCTTACAAGGGAAAGCACGCGTATTTCATCCCACCGGTAAGCTGTACAAAGAATTTTCCTACGTCAATGACGTGCAAGACGGGAAGCAAGTAAAATATTATCCCGACGGAAAAGTGCTGGAAACAACTGAGTTTCGCAAAGGATACTTAAACGGGGTTTGTAAAGTATACACGCCCGACGGCGATTTGCGTTCCGAATGTAGTTATAAAAACGATAAATTAGTTGGCGATAAAATTATTTATCATCCCAATGGCACGATTGCGTTAATATCCCCCCACAAAGACGGTAAACCCAACGGAGTTACTAAAAAATTTAATGACTCCGGGGAATTGATGGAAGAGTGGTTTTTTGAGGACGGGATTTTAACCCTTAAAAAAGTTCGCTAAGTTTTAACCGTGAAAAAGCCTCCAAGAAATTGGAGGCTTTTTGATGAGAAAATAAATAGTGGAGTTTTTACGCTTCGTTATAATCACGTACAAATAACAAAATGTATGCCAGCCAAGTCGCTCCAAAAAACATGGAGAAACAATAAGAAAACCACCACATTTTACTTAGCGGATTGTAATCCGTAAGTAATGAATCCAAAAATAACACGCTTAAAATATAGACTAAATAAACCCAGACACACACCGTCCCCGCTTTAAGGAGTGTATCCACCGTTCCAATCAAAACGCCCTTTTCTGTATAAGGTTTTTTTACAAAAGCAACCAATCTTTGCATAATTGTTCCTCTTTATTTATTACTTTTGATTTACCGTTGGCGGAATAGGAGCTATTAACGGTTCATCTGCTAGCCCTAATTCATCTTGCAATAAATCGTCCTCATTGTACGGATTACTGGACAATAACGGATCGGTAGAATTCACTACCGTCTCTTGAGTCTTTGTTTCTGCACTCGTAACCGGTGTTACTGCAAACCCGGAAGCCGCAGTTTGCGTTGCCTCGTTAGATGGCAATGATTTCATAATTCGTTTCGGTTTTTGTTGGCGGGCCTGTAAACCGCGTTGTTCCTGCGTTTGCGTCGATGCGGTGGACAGATTATCTTCTTTAACAGGCTTATCTAACCGAGCCGGTGCACGTTGTGTCGTAGCCTTTTTGGCAGCTGCCGCATCTACAAATTCTGGCTCCGCAGCATTGCGTTGTTTTTCCAATTCATTCAAATAGGCTTGTTCCACTTCGGCCCGTTCTTGTTCACTTAACGTATCATTGGTAAACGCCGGGAAATTCCGGGAACCGACATACTGATGTTGAATTGCTACTTTATTTTCTTTAAAGTAACCGTTGCGAACAGTAGACTTGGTGGACTCTTCTATTTCCGGATCTCTGGAATAGGTACTGGAATACACAAGTTCCGGGCCGGCAACGGGAGCCATTGTTTCCGATTCTTCCGTTAAACAATATTCTACGCGCTGCTGGGTAGTCGCTTTTTGGTGGCTATCCACGCGCGTTTCGCACGTAGAAACGGCATAAGCCGCTGAAGTTGTAGTTACAAATAAAAGTGTTAGGATTTTCTTCATAAGCACTCCATACTATAATCATAGTACATTTTTGAAATTTTTGCACAAAAAACATGTAGCCGTAAAAAAACCATCCGCTAGGGATGGTTAAAATATGTCACCGGGTGGGCTCGAACCACCGACCTATTCCTTATGAGAGAATCGCTCTAACCAGCTGAGCTACGGTGACTTAAATCTATATTTATTATAACAAAAATAACAGCCTTGTGCAAATTTTTTATTTTTCCTCCCAAGGATAAATAGTCCTAGAAAATCTATAGGTATTTTTTCCAGTTGTATCTAGGCCCAAAGGCCCTGTTGCGTTTGGTAATAATTATCTAATATATCGGTATGAAGAA
>CACZKQ010000005.1 GCA_902781765.1 uncultured Elusimicrobium sp.
GTGGTCCATGCCGCTGTTACGTGCGGCGGATAAACCGCCATTTTCCTGATGAATAACGACGATACGTTTATCTTGTTTAGCGTACTGATTACAAATTTCTAAACTGTTATCCGTAGAGCCATCATCAACTAAGATAATTTCCAAATTGTTATAAGTTTGTTGATAGACGCTATCCAAACAACGTGGTAAATACTTAGCCACGTTGTAAACAGGAATAATCACGGAAATTAAGGGATTTTCGGACATATTTTCATTATAGAAAATTAACTGTTTCGGGCAAAGAGGCGGTAAATTTAATAAAATATACCTAGGAATTTTTAATTAGTTTTTATATGCCCACAACCATGAAAGAAGATTACTACCAAATTTTAGGGGTGCAGCGTACCGCGAGTGAAGTGGAAATTAAATCCGCGTTTCGTCGGCAAGCTATGAAATATCATCCCGATCGTAACCCCGGCGATAAAACTGCCGAAGAACAATTCAAAAAAGTAAATGAAGCTTTTTCTGTATTGTCTGATCCTCAAAAAAAACAAATGTATGACCAGTATGGCCACGAAGGCTTAAACGGTGCTGGTGGTTTTGGCGGTTTTAATGCCAATGGATTTGGCGATTTTAGCGACGTTTTCGGCTCTATTTTTGGAGACGTGTTTGGCGGCAGTTTTGGCCGGCGCGGAGGAGCTCCTCGTGCTCAGCGCGGGGAAGACTTAAAATTAGATGTCTCTCTTACACTAGAAGAGGCTTTTAGCGGTAAAGAAGTTCCGGTGGATTATACACGCTTAGATAATTGTTCCGCGTGCGATGGTTCCGGAGCAGCCCCGGGCAGCGCACGCAAGACGTGCCGTTCGTGCAACGGTTCGGGGACGGTTACTTATTCGCAAGGATTTTTTAGTATGCGCCAAGTGTGCCCCGATTGCGCAGGCAAAGGGACAGTGGTGGAAAAGCCGTGCCCGGAATGCCGCGGCAGCGGACATAAACGCGTCAAAGAGCATATCACGGTCAAAGTGCCTTCGGGAGTTCGTACCGGGGTTACTTTGCGTGTTTCTAATGGCGGAGATATTGGCTCTAACGGCGGCGGATTTGGCGATTTGTATGTAGAAGTACAAGTGAAAGAACACAAAATCTTCCGTAGATCAGGAGATGATTTGGTGTTAGATGCCACCATCACTTTTCCGCAAGCGGTACTTGGCGGCAGTATTAAAGTACCCACCATTGAAGGTAAAGAAGCGGAGATGACCATTCCGAAAGGGACTCAATTTGGTTCAGTGTTAAAAATGCAAGGGAACGGGATGCCAAAACTTGGCAAAAAAGGCTTTGGCGATTTGCTGGTCAACGTCCAGATTGAAGTTCCCAAAAAACCGACTGCCAAACAGAAAGAATTGTTAGAGGCTCTTGCTAGCGAAATGGGCGGGAAAAAGAAAAGTTTTTTGGAAGGGTTATTTAACAACTGATGTTAACTCCTATAAGCAGACACGAGGGCACGACGTAAAGTTGTGCCCTCGTGTCCTGTTACTGCGAAACAATTTTTCATATGTAGCACCTTGCGTAATAGACCGCAAATAATATGTTTTTGGTTATTTCAAAACGTTGTCAATCCCCTTTTTGAAGTTTTTTATCGTCGGTAAATAAAAAAGAAGAAATCGTTTTTTTTTTTTTGATATATAATATAATTAGGGCCGTTTTGCCCTAGGAGGTTTTATATGTCAAATAAATTAGCAAAAACGGGTGTAAATAACGGTTGTTTTGAAAAAGGCCGTCATGCTGAACTCATTTCAGCATCTCTTCGTAATAACAACAAGACCCTGAAACAAGTTCAGGGTGACTACTCTTTTTTAAATAAAAGAGGTTTCACGCTGATTGAACTTTTGGTCGTGGTTTTAATTATTGGTATTTTGGCTAGCGTAGCACTGCCGCAGTATAATAAAGCGGTGGAAAAATCGCGCCAAGCGGAAGCATGGAGCACAATGAAATCTATCGCAGATGCAGACAAATTGGCTCAATTAGAAGATTTGTCCAATTACAAGTGGGAAGATTTGTCTATTTCATTTACGACGGAAAATGGAACTTTGGCTACAGGAAATGCTTCTAGTTTTGAAGCAAAGGATTGGTGGTATGACAATCGGCCTCAGTTTTCAAGTGATGATTGGATTGTGGCGCACCGTAAAAATAGTCCTGTAGGAGATTATGCGTTAGCTTTAAATAGCACGGGGACTCGTTACTGTGGGGCTAATCCAGGTAGTAACTGTAGTAAAGCCGGAGCACAATCTACTGGAGGGATTGCTTGCCCTTGGAATAGTTATCTCACATGCTATTCTTTTTAATTAAGAAATTCTATCCTTCAAGTAATATCCATTAGCCCAGTTTAGATTGCTGGGCTTATTTTGCGGTTTATTGTAAAAGAGTTGGGAGTGGAATCGTCTGTCGAGATTCGGCGGTCCGCTAGGACTCAATCATCCCGCCGCCAAGTACATTGTCCCCGTCATACATCACCGCGGATTGCCCGGCCGTAATGGATAATTGCGGCTCGTCAAATATAGCCTCTATTTTTCCGTTTTCCAGTACGCGTACATGCGCTTTGGCGGGCAGATGCAAATTGCGGATTTTAATTTCGCAATCAAATTCGCTCGCCGGAGCTTGTCCGCTGACCCAGCTGACATTTTGCGCCGTTAAATGGTTTTTATAGAGCGCTTCTTTCGGGCCGATAATCACGCGGTTTTGAGGAGCGTCAATATCTACTACATACATAGGTACCGGAAAACCGCTAATGCCAAGTCCTTTTCGTTTGCCAATGGTATATCCCCAAATTCCGTTGTGCCTGGCGACGACTTTCCCGTCCGTAGTTACAATTTCGCCGGGTTTGTTGGGGAAATTTAACAAATCATTGTAGTCGCCGCAATAAAAATCTTGACTGTCCTCTTTATCGGCTACGGCCAGCCCGGCGGCGCGGGCCACTTCGCGGATTTGCGGTTTTGTTTTTTCGCCAAGTGGGAATAATACGCTGGCTAATTGTTGTTGCCCTAAACGGTGCAAAAAATAACTTTGGTCGCGCGATAAATCTACCGCTTTTTTAAGTAGGTATTTTCCCGATTTTTCGTCAAACGCAACGCGTGCATAATGGCCGGTAGCAAATTTATCAAATTGAATTCCTTGCGTCCGTGCGGCGGAAGGCAGCACCCCGAATTTGATAAAACTATTGCACAGTACACACGGATTAGGAGTGCGCCCGCACGCATATTCCAAGCGAAAATTATCTAGCACGACTTTGCGATATTCCTGGCGGCAATCCACTTCAATATGTTCAATTTTTAATTTTTCAGCGATTTGTTTAATCTCGGTTAAATCTTCTTTTTCCGGCGATAAACACGCATTTTTTTGGTATGTTCCTTGCGGAACAGGTAGCGAAGGATCCCACACCAGCATGGTTGCACCGATTACATGGTACCCTTGCTCTTTAAGTAAGACGGCGGCTGCGGCAGAATCTACGCCTCCCGACAAGCCGACAAGGACGGTCTCTTTTTCCATCAAAACCTCACAAATGTAAAATTGTACTTAAGGTTGAAAGCCAAAAGGACAGTACTATTGTAGTATTTTACGGAGCAGTGCGTCATCAAAAAAGCTATACCACGAGAGCCGACTACGGCAATTTATGGGGCGGAGTTTGTGTGTTTTTCGAGGATTTTGCAGAAGAATTTTGACTAAAAGCTTCTGAAGAAGCCGCCCCGGCTTGGTTGACCGATAAATGAGCATATAATTTACGGACGGACGGATAAATCTTTTTAAAAGCTTCCACGCAACGCGGGTCAAAGGAAAGGCCGGATTCGTCCAAAATATACGCATACGCTTCACTGGTGGGCCAAGCTTTTTTATATACGCGAAACACACATAACGCATCAAATACATCCGCAATCGCCAAAATACGTGCTTCCAAGGGGATTTCTTCGCCTTTTAAACCTTTTGGATAGCCTTTTCCGTTCCACTTTTCATGGTGGTAAAGACTCATTTTATGGGCCGTCTGTAACACTTTGGAATGGGCGCCTTCTAAGATACGTCCTCCATAAAGTGTATGGGACTTCATAATTTCAAATTCTTCCGGGGTTAATTTGCCCGGCTTTAGCAAAATATTATCGGCTAGTGCTACTTTGCCAATATCATGCAACGGGCTGGCATTTTTAATCAAATCCGCCTCTTTTTTGCTTAGACCCATGGCCAAGGCGAGTAAATAGGAAATAATGCTGATGTTTTTTAAGTGGGAACGAGTGTCTTGTTGATCGCGATATTCGGCGGTCACAGCCAGACGATAGATGGTTTCTAACTGGGCCACATGAATATCTTGATAAAGCTTAGCAATTTCAATCGCGCTTCCGGCCAGCGTGGCAAGCAAAAGTAAGATTCCCTCATCATGTTTATCAAAAGGCATACCGTCGGCTTTGTTAGCAATTTGAAAAACGCCCAGCACATGACCGGAATTATTTTTCAGCGGAACAGCTAGCATGGAACGTGTACGAAAATCAGTTACCATATCCACATCCATAGAAAATCTGGGATCTTCGTACGCATTGGCTAAGTTGATAGCTTGTCCGGTCCGGGCGACCACGGAAATAATACCATTTCCTTTCATGGGAACGCGTATTTCCGTATGCTCAAGCCCTTTCCCGCGCGCGATTTTGGACCATAATTCATGTGTTTCATTATCGGTGAGATAAATCGTACAACGGCCTACATCTAATAAAGTGGTGATTTGTTGGGCAATAATATCCAGCAGTTTATCCAAGCGCAATTCGCACGAAATACGCGCCCCGAATTCCACGAGCATATTAAGCTTTTCTTCTGCAGTTCGTTTGCGCCGCTGAGGGCCAAAAGCGTTCATCATACTTTATCGGCAATACTTACAATATGATGTGCTTTGGCCGCCGGATAAAACCGACACAAGGCAACGTTTAATTCCAAAGCACACAGGCCGGAAAAGGTAAAAACAGTTTTTATTTGTTGTTGTGCAATCTGTTTGACCAGTTCCAACAAAATCTGTTCATGTTGATTCCCTGCAGTAAAAGCATAACCGTACGCAGGGGTATCAAATGAGGTATACCCACACTCTACAAAATTTTGCTTAAAAAGTGTTTTGAATAATGAAGTGCTTTGTGAAATTGGATGGCTTTCCCGGCTAAAAAGTGCCCCATAATTTAATTGAACCGGTGTAGGGAAGGAAATAACATTTGGGATCTTTTTAGGGAAAAATTCCGTTATAAAATATACCTGGTCGGCAAACAAGCTGGCTTGCTTATAGAGTTGTTTGTGCCGGGTAAAAAGTTGGGGAACTTGTTTTAAAAAATGATATACATCTAAGCTATCGGTGACTAGCGGGCATGTTCCTTGTTTAATTTTGCGGTGTTTGCGAATTAAATTTCGTACCAAGCGTTTGCTTTGTCGTAAATCCCCATAAACATATTCAAAAAGTCCGCAAGCCGTATTAAACCAACAATCGGTTTTTCCCAAGCGGTTAAGCAACTTTAAGGAAGAAACGGCAATTTGCGGTTGTAAAAATTCTGCTTCCAAGGAAGGCATATAAATAAATTTTGGTTTTATGCTTGTCCACGAGATGTTATTTTTCAACAAAACTGTTTGCAAGGGAACTGCTTTCTTTGGTAAGCGTTTTTTGACCAAAGAAATCCATTTGAAACCGGGTAGCCAAGAAATTACGTTCCACAAGGGGTATAGTGCGCTAGCAAAGCGGGTTATTTTTTTAAATAAATGAGGCCTTGTCCCTTGTAAAGTTAAAAAGAAGTGGAGGCTTTTTGGTAAACGGTGTTTTTGCAAGATGCGGTGCATTTCAAGCACATGTTGTGCGGTAGGTATTTTAGCGGCACAAACTTGTGTGCATCGGCCGCATAAGGTGCATGCATGAAAACTATGTTGTAACGCAAGTTCTTGTACATTTAATTTTCTTTCTAGCACAAGTCTTGCGGCCTGGTTTCGTCCGCGCGGAGAATTGATTTCCAACGGAGATAATTTATAAATCGGACACGCTTGTAAACAACTTCCGCAACGATTACAAAATAAAATAGAATCATATACCTCTCGTAATCCAAAGGGCGTTTGTATTTTTTCCAAATGGCATAGGCTTAGATCCGTTTTCTTCATAAAAACTCCTTACAATCAATGAGATGATAGGGATCTAAGGCGCCCATGAGTTGTTGACCCCAATCATTTAGACTTGCTTTTTGAAAAGGACGTGCATCGGGGATTGGTTGTGGGTTTGCGTACACTTTAAAAGTCAGTTCTGTTACAAATCCAAAAAGCCCTTGCGCGCCGGCAAAAAGACGGATTAAGTTATATCCTGCTGCATTTTTTGTAAGCTTGCCGCCATAACGCACATACGAACCATCGGGCAATAAAGCCGCTATGCCGGTTACTTGCGAATAGAAGTGCGGAAATTGCCCGGAAGAAAAAGCTCCGCCCAATGTGCCGGCCCCGGTGGGGAGTGTATGATAGACTTTGCGTGAAAATAAAGCGGTTTGCAACGCATGCAAGGAAACACCGGCTTGCGCAGTAACCGTATAGTTTTGCAAGTCAATGTCCAAAATACGATTTAGCGCACGGCTGGATAGTTGGTTGGAATGGGTGGTTTTTAAACGCGAATTGCTTCCCACTATAACAAATGGTTTTTTATTTTCAATGAAATAAGTTAATTTTTGTAAACAAGGGGTATCGGGCGGTGCTATTTTTTGCGCTTTTTCCCGAAAATTGAGTGGAATGATTTTAAGTGGGTTTGCTAAATTTTGGGGGTCAGTAGCTTGTTTAATTTTGGCAAACAATTCCAAGGTATCCGCATCATACTGATAGGCCATAAGCGCTCTTTTTTCTATGCCGATTCCATGTTCGCCGGAAATAGTACCTTGGCAATCTACGCAAGCTTGTAAAATTTGGCGCAGTGTGTGGCTGACTCGTTTTGTTTCTGTGCGGTTGCGTTCATCAAAAATTAAGTGTGGATGAAAATTTCCGTCCCCAGCATGAAATAGTAAACCTGCGTCAACTTGGTTGTCTTGCAAAATTTGGCGAACTTTTTGAAGTGCGCGTGGCAATTCGCTACGCGGAACGGTACCATCACCAACCATCACATTGGGGGATAGCCGGGCCATAGCGGCATAAGCGGCTTTGCGCCCCAGCCAAAGTTTGGCACGTTGTTTGGGAGTAGTTGCTTGCGAAAAAGAGCGTGCGCTATTTTGTTGACAGATTTTTTCTAAGACAATTTTTTGTTTTTTTATTTCTTCCGGCCTTGCGTCTAATTCCAAAATGAGCAGTGCCGCAACATCTGTTGGATAGCCGGCTTGCACAAAACCTTCTATGGTTTGGATAGTTCGTTGGTCCATCGCTTCTACACAACGCGGAATAATTCCCTGGGCAGCTAAATCGCTTACAGTTTGTACACAAGTTTCCAAGGAGGGAAATGGGACTAAGAAAGTTTCAATATGCGTAGCAATAGGCAAAATTTTAACTTGTATTTTAGAGGCAATTCCTAACGTGCCTTCGCTGCCGATAAATAATCCCAGTAAATCCGGCCCGAATGCTTGCCTGGAAAGCATCAATTTCTTACCGGAGGGTAAAATAATTTCTGCCGCTAAAATATGCTCTAGCGTTCCGCCATATTTCATGCACCGTGCCCCACTGGCATTTTGTGCGACGTTCCCTCCTAACGTGCAAACCCGTTCGCTGGCCGGGTCAGGTGCATAAAAAAATCCTAGCGGTTCTAAAGCCTCTTGTAACTGTGCCGTAATCACACCGGGTTCCACCCAGGCAAATTGCTCCTGAGTACTAATTTGCAAAATCCGGTTAAGCGGCGTTAAATTTAATACTACTCCTCCACGCGCCGGGGCACAACTGCCGGCATGATTGGTAGCAGAGGCGCGCGGTACAAATGGAATTTTGTAGCTAGACAGTAAAGACAAGATGGGGGATATTTTATCAGCAGACGGCACACACACAACGGCATCAGGTTGCATACGTGAAAGCGAGCAATCGTACCCGTTTAGCAACAAAGAAGCTTTATCGGTTAAGACGTTCTCGGCCCCTACTAATTTTTCAAGGGTACTTAGCACAATAGGTGGTATCTGCATAAAAGAAACAATACAAGTTTGGTATACTATATTATATTATTTGTATTGCGGATTTTTAATGCAAGCACAAAAAGCAGGTAAACGGCTCGTAGTTATAGGAGATATTCACGGACAACTAGAACCGTTTGTAAAAATTTTAAAACATGCAAAACTCATCAATGACCATTGGGATTGGTGTGGCGGAGAGACCCGTCTTATCCAAATGGGAGATGTGTACGACCGCGGGCCAAAATCCATAGAAGCGGATTTGCTGTTAGATAAATTACAACGCCAAGCCGCTGAGTCCACCGGGGAAGTTGTTAGACTGGTTGGCAATCATGAATTGGAAATCATACTTGGAAATTTTGCGATTTCCGGCTTGGAAGGGCTGGAGGCGAAAACGATACATGCTAAACTCAACCGCCAGGTGCTGGAAGGAGAACTTCGGGGGGCTTATGCGTATAAGGGATTTTTATTCACGCATGCCGGGGTTACACATAAATTGTTTCGCATTTTTAAACAACAATTAGAAGATGCCAGCGCGCACAATATCGCGGTACTTATCAATTTAATTTTTAAAGAATCCATCCGCCACCAATTTTTTAAACACCCAATCTTTAACATTAGCGTCCATCGTAGTGGAACGGACCGGTTTGGCGGAATCTTTTGGGAAGATCTTACCGATTTAATAAAAAGTTTTCCGCAAAGTCCGGTTTGGCAAGTAGTTGGCCACACGCAAGTAGACCGTATTATTATTGACTCCAACATGCAGTTAATTCCCGTAGATGTAGGTATGCACCGTAAGTTGCAGTATGTAGTAATAGAAAGCACGGAAAGCACCCCTAAAATCTTTACCGTGGAAGATTAGTTTTCTACAACTGTTTGAATAATTTTTTCGGCTTGACGATCCATTTCCGCACGGTCGCGCGGGTCGTGATCGTCCATGCCCGATAAGTGAAGCGCGCCATGTGTTACGTACATGAGCATTTCTTGCAAAATGGTGTGCTTGAAATTTTTTGCGTTTTTGCGTGCCACTTGGTAACATACAAAAATGTCGCCAAATGCCCACGGTTCGCCGGTATCAAAAGGCAATTTTTCGTGATTAAAAGAAATCACATCCGTTACATAGTGATGATTTAAAAATTCTTTATTTACACGTAAAATCTCTTTTTCATCTACAAAAATTACATTGACTTCTATATTTTGACGTGCAAAATTTTTGAGGCCTTTTTGGAGTGCTTTTTTAAAAAGACCGGTGCGGCGAAGGTAGTTGGGGATATCGGTGTGATAAAAAATATGCGCAATCATTTAGACTCCTTGGTGTGCTTTTTATCCCATTTTTCATAGGCGGAAATTACATTTTTAACAAGTGGGTGGCGCACCACGTCTTCACCGGAAAATTCAATAAAAGCAATTTCTTTTACTTTACCAAGTACTTCTTTGGCGTGTAACAAGCCGCTTTGTTGGTGAGAAGGCAGGTCAATTTGAGAAGCATCTCCGTTAACGATCATTTTAGAACCTACTCCCATGCGTGTTAAAAACATTTTCATTTGGACAGGAAGTGTGTTTTGCGCTTCGTCTAAAATAATAAATGCTTTTTCCAGCGTGCGTCCGCGCATATAAGCAAGAGGGACAATTTCCAACGTGCGGTTATATTTTAATGTGTTAAATTTTTCCATACCAAGCATGCTGTAAAATGCGTCGTAAATCGGGCGCAAATACGGGTCCACTTTTTCTTCAATATCCCCGGGGAGGAAGCCCAGCTTTTCTCCGGCTTCTACAATAGGGCGTGTAACAATGATGCGTTCTATTAAGCCCAGTTCTAGCGCACGTAAGGCGCAGGCACATGCTAAAAAGGTTTTCCCGGTTCCGGCCGGCCCAAACGAAAATACAAGGTCGTTAGAAAAGATAGATTCAATATATTTTTTTTGGTTTTCACTTCGGGCTTCTATGGGCTTTGTGTGCGGCGGCCGGAAGATAATATTGTCTACAAACGGGCGAGTGTCTTTGATTAAATCCAATGGTTTTCGTAGAGAACCGTCGGCTAAATCTTTTTGAATTTTGGCGAGTGCTTTATCTACGCGGGAGTTTGTTCCTTTTACAGACAACACCGCCCCCGTTCCGTTTTCCTCATACTTTACAAAAACGGTTACTTTGAAATTTTTTTCAAGTACACGCAGTTTTCGGTCTTGGCTTCCCAAAGCAAGCAAAATTTCATCTTGATTTTTTAATTGTAATGTTTTAATCATCCATCAATATTTGCTTTTTCCGCGGGGAATAACTACAATGCCGGAAGGATCAATATAGTATTTTTGGGAATCGGCTTCCACATTGTAACCAATCGTTTGCTTAGAAGGTAACGTGTTAAAGCGGTCCATAATGACCTTTTTCATTTTGGCCCCGGCTTTAATTTCACAATTATCCATAATTACACACCCTTCCAATTCAACCCCTTCTCCAATAATCACACTGTCGCTAATGACGCAATTTTTAATTTTTGCTTTGGGATGAATCACACATCCGTCGCCAATGATAGAGTTGGTGACAGATCCCCCTAAATACTTGGTAGCCGGTACGCGGTGCAAGGTGGTGCTAATGGGCCAGGAAGGATTATTTAAATCCAATTTCGGCTTGGGGCCTAAAAGGTCCATATTTGTTTGCCAAAAAGATTCAATGGTTCCAACGTCGCGCCAATAACCTTGTTCTTCATACGGTTTAGCTCCGGGTAAGATTTGGCTTTGAAAATTATAGGCATAGGTGCGGTAATCGGTTAAAATTTTAGGCAAGATGTTTTTACCAAAATCTAAGGCAGGTACATCACAAAACCGTTTTTGTAATACTTTTAGTAATGTATCTGTATTAAAAATGTAGTTCCCCATGGAAGCATATGCGGCTTTCGGGTTCCCCGGGATACATTTTGGATGGGCTGGTTTTTCATCAAACTGTATAATTCTTCCGTCTTTATCGGTCCCCAAGACGCCAAAAGCGGTGGCCTCTTTAATAGATACGGTGTTAGCGGCAACCGTTACATCTGCTTTATGTTTTAAGTGGAAGTCAATCATTTGCCGCACATCCATACGATAAATATGATCGGCCCCAAAAATGGCAACTAAGTCCGGTGCAAAATCTTTGACAAGGTTGATATTTTGACGCACCGAATCGGCTGTTCCGCGGTACCAAATTTCACCCAAACGCATTTGTGGCGGTACGCAGGTTAAAAAATGGTCCGGCATAATCCCTTCCGAACGCCAGGTAGTACGCAAATATTCAATTAAACTTTGCGATAAGTACTGCACCAATACATACGAAGAAAAAATACCGGAGTTGACGAAATTGGAAAGCACAAAGTCTACAATACGGTATTTTCCCCCAAAAGGAACAGACGGTTTAGAACGGTCTTTTGTCAGTGGGTAAAGGCGTTCGCCCTTGCCACCTGCCATAATCATACCCAGAACTCTCATAAAACACCCCTTTTAGACGTTAATTATTCGGAGCCCAACGGCAGTTGTTTGTTTAATGCTTCAAACGCTTCCCATGACCAAGGCATTTTTTCCTTTACGATTTTTGCAATTT
The DNA here is from genome assembly GCA_902781765.1 of uncultured Elusimicrobium sp. Classification (GTDB taxonomy): domain Bacteria; phylum Elusimicrobiota; class Elusimicrobia; order Elusimicrobiales; family Elusimicrobiaceae; genus Avelusimicrobium. The sequence goes on from CACZKQ010000005.1 coordinate 11,661, forward strand.
CATCAGCATAGACGCGGATTTCTTTTTGTGCATGTTGGTCCATACGCAAACATAAGAAGTTAAATAAACTGCGCGCATTAACGCTCCAGTAAAATTGAGTATATTGGCACACCGGCAGTACACCGCGGGCCATTTCGCGGGCAACGCCGGCTTCAATTAGTTTATGATAAGCGGCGTAAGAAGCTTCTATACTATCTTGATAAATTTTGCGTAGAGCCGCGTTATCTAATTGGGAATCGGCTACAGAGCCTTGTTTGTTTTTGGTGTCTTGCCCGCGGAAAGAATCGGGGATATAAAATTCATCTTTTACTTCGGTATAGCGGGCGCTGACTTCGTTATATGAACCCCAGCGATGACGCATCCATTGGCGAGCGACATAAATCGGGCAACAAATATGAAATTGGAAATAACAGTGTTCAAACGGAGTGTGATGAGCGTGTTGCATCAGGTATTTGATCAGCCGTTTATCTTGTTCTTCTCCTTTTGAAACAGCTCCAAACGATACGCGGGCCGATTGTACGGCACGCTGATCTCCGCCCATAAAATCAACCAGGCGGACGAAACCTTTATCCAACACATTTATTTTTTCTGTAGATTGTGACATGGAAATCTCCTTCAAATTAATTAAAAATTTCTACAACGGAACTTGTTCCGTTGGGTAATACTTCCGCGGCAAGTAATGTACTTGGCGTGCAGGCAATATCATAAATAACGCCGTCGAGTTCTACGGTTTCTTTTATAGTTAGCTTTCCTTTTTCGTAGGATAAGAAATGAATTTTGCCATTCTTATATTGTCCAAACGTGGAAGATAAAAGACCCATTTTAGTAGTATTTTCCACCCCGGCGATCGTTGCATTTCCGGGGGAACCAAACGCGTGTAGCGACGGATAAAATTTTACAATTTCATGCTTATATTTTACACGATTTGGAGAAGCTCCAAATACATCTTTGCTTTCTATTTGTTTACCATTTGCAAGTACTGCTACGATTTTACCGTTAGACGAGGTATAAATTAAATTGCTTTGCGTGCCTTTTTCCAACGGGAATAATACGGTAGACGGCAACCAGTGGTGTTGCATGGGGTAAGAGTCCTCGCTGGTGACAAATTTTCCGTCCTTGTATAGTAATTCGCGCGCGTTGCCGGGTTTTATGCCACTAATAAAAGCCTTTTGCGCCCAAATTGTTTTGTGGACACGGCAGCCATGTTCTTTGACGAAATAGGGAATGGTATCTATTTCTTTTAGTTGATCATCTTGATAGTGCAAAATAGTGGTAGAAATTTTATTTTGCCGGGTATCAAAGTAAGATACAAAGATATCTGCTTTATCGGTGGTGGATAAGGCATGGACAGATATAAATAACGGTGTTTGTGTATTAGGTAACTGGTAGTTTGCATTTTCGCGCAAAACTTCGTCGGCGCGAGTCCATACCGTAACTAACCCGGAATCGGATAGTGTAACAATATTATGTGCATGTTCCGCTAGAATGGGGCCTGTACTTAAGCTGATAATGGTTTGGTCAATCGGCTCGTAAACTAATTTATTTTTGGAGGAAGTAATGGCGGAAACAGCTGCCGGACTTTTGGGAGCGGCAACAGAAGCGGAAGGCGTGATTTTTTCTTCCAAGATAGCCTCTTGCCCAACGGTTATCGGCAGTGCTTGCGGTAACGTGCCGATGGCATAAAGGGGTTGCACTTCTGTAATAATTCCCTTAGGGGAATAATGATAAATCGGACCCAAATTTTTTCCCGTTTGAGGATTTATAAGCTGTTCGGTAGATAAGATAATCTTAAAACTCTCTCCCTTTTGGACTTTACGGTTTAGAGAGGAAGTATCCAAATAAACATCTTTATCCGCAACGCGAACTACCGTTACTTGCGCCTGTAAAAGGCCAGGCCATAAACATAGACAAGCAATTAGGGTACTACGTAATAATTTTATTTTCATATAATAATTGTATAGCATTTTTTGGGAGAAAGAAACAATGAAAAATACATTCGCCGATTTAGTAGAAACGTTTGCTATTTTGCGTGGTCCGAACGGTTGCCCCTGGGACCGCAAGCAAACGCACGAAAGCTTAATTAAAAATTTGCGCGAAGAAAGTGAAGAATTGATTGATGCCATTGAAAAGAAAGATGCGGAAAATATGAAGGAAGAATTGGGAGATGTGTTGTTACAAGTATTGTTTCACGCGCAACTGGCGAAAGAAGAGGGTCTTTTTGACATAAGCGATGTTATTCAAGGCTTATATGATAAACTTCACTACCGTCATCCGCATGTATTTGGTGAAGTGAAAGCTTCCAGCCCCGAAGAGGCACTAGCCGTTTGGAAGGAAATGAAACGCAAGAGCCGCGAAGGGAAGTAAAGGTGAGAGTTCTTTTTTAGTTTTGCACAGAAAAGGGACAACTTCTGTTGTCCCTTTTCTTACTTGTTCAGTCAACGATTTTCCAAAATCCGCTTATTTTGTGCGGATTATTGTGGGCAAAATAAATTTTTTAAATAATCATAACGTTTAGCATTTGCCTGGCATCGACGTGTTCCGGGCTTTTGGGGGCGTTCAACGGGCGGATGTTGATAAACAAATACAACCGAAAACGCCTCTTTTCCAGCGGCTTGACTCCATGAAGGATAATCGGGAAGAGTTGGGCAATACCGAAGAGTGAGACTGCCCATACTTTCTCTGTAAGAAATAGAGTTGTCAATGTTTATAAAAGGGCATGAAATTTCGTTCTTTATAGTACCGTTGTTTCCGGCTTTGCACGTACCGCTCTGTGTTACATCAATATCTAAATCCGTTAGAGAAGCAGCATAATACCCATTTTCAAGATAATAAAGTTCCTGGGCTTTTACAATAGAATCCATCATAATTGTATATGGGGTCAGTCTGCTCTTTTCCACTACTTTTTGGTACTGCGGCAAGGCAACGGCGGCAAGTATGCCGATAATCAGAACGACAACGAGTAATTCTATGAGGGTGAAACCGCTTGCGGTGTTGTTTTGGCATGACGGTTTTTTTATTTCATGTCCATTTTTCATTTTTATTGGCTCCTTTCTGTTTTTAGAGCCAATAAAAACGGCTGCTATGTTAGGTCAGCTATACGAAACCCAAATATAAACAGCCGTGGTTTGTCGTTCTTACAAACGGCAAACACTCAGCGCAAAATAATGGGCTCATGACTTCCCATTATTTTGCGCCTCATACGACTGTTTTTGGCGTATAGCTGTGCCTGGCGGCAACACCGTTTCTTAAACGGTTCCAAAAACAGATTAAATTGTAACTAACTACAACAAAGATACTATAGCAAATTTATAAGTATCTTTAATCAAAATAGAAAAAAGAACAATCCCAAAAAGCGGCTGCTCCGGTTGTGCTTAGTAAAAGAAATTTTACATCGCGGTTTTTACGTCTGCGCCCATCGGGGTGGGCATTCCTTGCGCGTTTACGCACACAAGCGTCGTTTTTCCTTTGGTGCACAACCGGCCGTTTTGATTGGTGATGGTATTTTCAAATACAATTTTGATATCACTAATTTCTGCTACTTTTGTATCTACCGTAATAACGTCTGCGTAACGCACCGGAAATTTATATTCCACTTCCTGGCGTGCTACGACGAAATAAAGTCCGCGTTTCATAAGTTCTGGAACGGAATATCCCCGTTGCGCCATGTAAAGGGTGCGTGCCTCTTCAAAATATTTTAGGTAGTTGGCATAATAGACAACGTTGCCGCAGTCTGTATCGTGGTAAAAAATGGTTTTTTGCATGAATCATCTACTCCGTTTCTACAAATAGGTTAAGATTTCATATAATAATTATACTTGATTTTTTAAGTTCCATTGTCTGTTAAATAAAATATGAAGAAAAAAAGTAGACTCAGTACCGAAGAAATTATAAAACGCTTACGCAACCCACAAGCTTTTGCTAAGCCCGGTTCTGCCCAGACAAACTTAAATGCGGCGCAGGAACAAGTACAGAAGTCCAAACCGGAAGAAACCGTTTTGGGCGGAGTGGTCCGGAAAAGGGATTTGCCGTTAGCCATTATTGGAGGGTCTTGTTTAATACTTTTATTTATTACACTATTATTTTATTTGATGGCCAAAAACCGGGCAGAAGATTTGGTGGCCGCGTTGGACCCTGGCCAGGTGGAAGGCCTTAAAGTAGATGAAAATGAGTTTAATCCGGATACCGGGGTTACGTATATTCAGGTAAAAGAAGGGCAAGACCGAAACGTTACCGCGGCCAATTTGGGAACCACGTTACCCATCATCAGCCGGTTTAACTTAAAAACTTTTACCGATACTAACTATAAATTGGTTGGGGCTGCTCCTTGGGCCTTGACGACTAATTTTGCCTCTAATTATACCGACCCGACCTTGATGCGCATGCTACTGGATAACGATACCATGATTCAAGCCTTTTTAGCGCGCGAAGATGTAGCTCCTTTGTTAGATGACCCTCAAATGTTACTTGCCTTTGCAAAAGATGAAAAAGAAATGGCTGACTTTTTTGGAAGTGATGTTGTGCAGAAAGTATTAGCTAACGAACAACTTTTGCGTACTACGGCAGGGAGTCGGTTTATGGGGTATTTGCTCATCAGTCGTGCCGGAAAATATTTCCGCGCCAATCCGCAAGAAGCGGTAGCGGTCATTGAAAATAGTCCCACATTACTTAGTTTGCGTAGTAATCCGGCAGTGCGTAAAGCGGTGGAAGAAAACCCAAAACTGGGGAAACTGGCCCCTCTTTTACTGGGACCCGATAAACCGGTTGTTGCAACGGAAAAGAAAGCGGCTGCTACACCCAAGGCAGATAAAAAAACGTCTCGTAAGAAAAAATAAAGTTGTATCTTTGGTTACAATTTGTTATAATTTTAGTGTTGAAGATAGATTTTGCGGGCGTGGTTCAATGGTAGAACGCGACCTTGCCAAGGTTGAGACGAGAGTTCGATTCTCTTCGCCCGCTCCATTTAGATCCCCGGTTAAGCCGGGGATTTTTATGTGTGTTAGTTAGCTAGGGCCTAGAGAAAAATAGGTCCAAAAAAATTAAAATCTAGGTCCAAAGGCCCTCGTTAAAAACTCCCTAAAAAGTCATACTGTTAGTAAGAGGGATAACAATATGAAAAAAATTCTTTTTATTTTATTAGTTGTATTGTTTGCGGGAAGTGCTACCATGGCGGTAGCTGATGATGTTAAACCCGGTCAACGCCGCGCGCAAATGTTGCAACAGTATGTGAAGAAAAATCCGGCAGCGGCGGTATCGGAAGAAAATTTTTTGAACATGGTAAAAGAAGGGGATGTGGATGCAATCTCCAAAGTGCAAGATATTTCATTATTTCAAGCCAACGATAAATTTGGCAATAATTGTTTCCATTTGGCTCCGAATGCAGCTACGTTGCAGGCTTTGGCCGGGGTGGTGCGCCGTTTAAATCCGGCCTTGCTGGAAGAAACATTTTCCCGCCTTCGTAACGAACGTAACGATATGGGGGAAACCCCGTTGATGGCGCATGTCAGCTACGGAAAAGCGGAAACCTTCTTCCTGTTATACCGGGGGAGCGAGTTGGAAATGAACATTCGGCAAGTGCAAGCCATTGATAAGGGCGGTGCGTTATCGTCAGCAGCATCGATTCGCAAAGGGGTAGTAGTAGCTTTAAGCAAAGATATGTCCGGCCGGACGGTAGCCCAGGCGGCGTTGGCGAATGCAGATAAGCCGAACATGTCGCGTGTTATCAATTTCTTTAGAGCAAACGCTCCGTATCTGTTTTAAATTTTGATGCAAGAAAAAAACCGGGGAGAGATCCCCGGTTTTTTTAGCTAAAGAATTTGATGGAACTGGGCAAGATGACATCTTCCATAACATCTAGTGCATACGAATCGGTCATTCCGGCAATATAATCGGCGATAATTGTATCTAACTGCGCCGGATCATTATGGTAGACTGCTTGCATGGATTTCATATATTTGGAGAAGTTAAAAGCCGTCAATTTGCCTTCTTTTTGATATGCGTCAAAATCAAATTTGTACCTTGCAAACAGGTCGCGGAAATAATCAAACAAATCGCGGATACATTTATCAATGGTTTCTTTACGCTGGCGCATTTGATTGTTGTGATAAATGCGTTCGTAATTAAAGGTACGTAGTTGGGAAATCAGTTCAAATTTACCGTTAGAAAAACCAATATAGTCTGTATCTTTGGAGTGGTTGATTAAATCCAAGGTAAGCGTGTTAATAATTTCTCCGTTAGAGGTTCCTATTTCTTCGCGGACATCTTTAGGAATATCTTGCGTAGTAATTAAATCGGCCTTGATAGCGTCTTCAATATCACGCCCTAAGTAAGCAATTTTATCAGCAAGCCGTACGATACAACCTTCGTAGGTGGAAGGCATTTGATTGCGCCCGGTAATTTTTTCTAGATCGTTTGGTTTATCTGCCGGGCGGAGTTGGTTATTGGCAAAATCTTCGCCGCAGTGGCAAATGATTCCGTCCTTTACGGCAAACGTTAAGTTAAGCCCTTCCCCATAGTTGGCTAAATGCTCTACGACGCGGTAACTATTTACTTCATGCAAAAAACGTTTGGGACGGATGCATGCATCAATAGCGCGTTCGCCTTCATGGCCAAAAGGGGCGTGGCCTAAGTCGTGGCCTAGGCCGATTGCATAAGCCATGTCTTCGCTAATTTCCCAATTCCCGCTTTTATTTAAACCGCGGCAAATGGTTGCCGCAATAGTTGCCACGTGGAGTACATGCTCAATGCGGGTGCAGATATGGTCGTTGTTGGGTGCAAAAAAAACTTGTGTTTTATGTTTTAACCGGCGGAAAGGCAAGGAATGAATAATTTTTGTTTGATCGCGGAAGTACTCATCCCGTAAATCCGGTTTTTGCGGATGGGTGCGCTTAAGATAAATTTCATCAGAAAATGGATTTTTAATCATAAAATTATGATACCATAATATAAAGGTAGGTCGCCATGGCCTTAGGAGCGTATATGCAAAAACCGATTGCTATTTTTGCCGGAAGTTTTGATCCTGTTACATATGGGCATTTGGATATTATTAAACGTGCCAGAAAACTATTTGGACCGTTGGTCGTTCTTGTTATGAAAAACGGAGCTAAGAGCGGATTGTTTTCGGTAGAAGAAAGAGTGGATTTGTTACAAAAGTCCGTGGCGGATATCGCGGATATTACCATAGATACGGCGGGAGGTCTTGTGGCCGATTATGCAAAAACACATCAAATCCGGCTGTTGGTCCGGGCGATTCGTTCATGCGCCGATACCCAGGGCGAGCTTGCCCAAGCACATTACAACCGGTTATTTAATCCGGGGTTAGAAACCGTTTTTTTAGCCGCCGGTGAAAATATGCAATTTGTTAGTTCCTCTGCGGTGCGCGAGGTGGCGCGTTGCGGCGGTGATTTAACGGCGTTAGTTCCTCCTTGCGTGCAGACTGCCTTAAGTAAAAAATTGAAGTGAAATTTACAACATTTTTTCTTTCATATAGCACAATAGCCTTGCCACATACTATTTAAAACGCTCTTGACTAAGCATTTTTTTCTTTGGTACTATTTTTCTAATCTGGATGAGGAGGATGTATCCCTGCTTGCTTACCTTGTGTATGGGGCGTTTTACCTTTAAACATAAGGGACGGATTAGGAGAATATTATGCCAAAGAATCAAAAAAAGAAAGCATTTACACTGACAGAACTACTGGTAGTAGTGGTGATTATCGGTGTCTTAGCAGCCATTGTGTTACCCAAATTTAATAAAGTAATGGAAACCCGCAAAACCACCGAAGCGGAAGAAGTAATGGCGGCTGTACGTACCGAGCAAGAACGTCGGTGTGCGTTAGATAAACCGTATATAGGGAATATTGACAAGTTAGTAACGGAGCAAGTCTTGCCGCAAAAAAGTTCCAAGAACTATACGTATAGTTTGGAAGAAACGGGGATGTTAGCGAGCAGTAAAGGGAATTTATCGTATGAATTGAAGATGCCGTCGTATGCGGACGGGCGCGTATGTTGTGAAGGGGCAGATTGTAATAAGCTCAATAAAGATTATCCCCATTGTGATGATTTAGTCCAACAAAGCGACTATCAAGTCGCCACGAATTGTGCCGCAGAACTACTTCCGGTAATACCTTCTACACCAGAAGGATGTAGCGGAAACCAGCCACCGGATCAAGTGAAAGATTGTGAATGCGGGCAAGTAACAGTAAGTGCTTATTGCGAAGGGAATGAATGGAAATATCCGCCGTTTCCGGCATGCGTTTCCAAGCCAGCCGACCAAACACAATCGTGTACACAAGGTCGTGAGGGTACTCTTTCGCGCAGTGCTGTCTGCAAAGATGGGAAATGGACTTTTGACGGTACTGAATATACGGGCGATTGTAAATATGTGTTTAAGCTTCAATATGAAACGGGTTACGCAGTGACGATATGGAAGTGGAAGGCCGAGCTTCATGATGGAAAATACGTTTATCATATATATGATAAACAGCGTTATTATGCAGGAGGGGAACCTCCCGTCCAAACGGGGCCGAGCGCACAGAATTGTACGGTACAAGTACGAGTTCCGGAAGGGAATGTATTTTTAGGAGAGGATGCCTATATAACGCGTGGGTGTTCTAAATATAAGCATGCTTATGACATGTGTGAGGAACATTGTGATCCTGCTACGGGCGTTTGTGATGAGGAAGCTCTTTGTGTAGATACGTCACTCGGAGGTGGAACTGGGGGGGACGATTCTGTAGAAATGTGGAATAATTTCTATAATACTACCCCAGCCTGCGCGGCAACATGTGAAGGTTTGTCTCTTAGAGTTCCCGTGAGTGCCACTACCACTACTTGTTATGGACACGATGTTATACAGGGATCATCATGTAGGCCGGGGAGCGGTACAACAACAGCAGCAACAGTTGGGTATCTGTGTCTCGTAGACAAAAATCCGATCACGTCTTACCGCATAAAAAGATGTGTAAAAGCGGATGCCTCCCTATAAAAATGGTGAGGGTATTTTATAAACTTAAACAAGGAGTCACACACGCAAGACGATAGAACCGGAAGAAAAATCCTAGAAATGATGAGTTATCTCGACGTTTACAGGGACTTTCCAATTGGTGGCGTCGGCTCAATAATGGAGTAAGGGTTCAGTGTACAAGTGTTAAATGTGGTGATGCGGCAACGGTAACACCTGCGGGTGGTTATGTATACTGGAAAGGGGGCGGCGCGGCCTATTCTCCTTATGTAGATTATCGCCAAAGTGTGTACAAATGCGTAAAGAAGTAGACTTATTCATTGGATAATGTTGCATGGGCGCCGGGTCTAGCATCCGGCGCCCCTTATACAATCAAATAGTTATGAAATAATATCTGTGGTTACGCAATATCCGTACAGGGTGGAAAGTAGAAACCGGGTTGTTTTTTTTGTGTGTTATTCGGCCTGTTAAGTATTAAGCAAGGGCAGGATGTTGGTTGGGACCTGCTTAATTACCACCTATATAATCCGTTTGCTTTTTTGAACGGACGTTTCTACCAAGATATCATGCCGGCGAGCGGTTTGGTCGTTTGAGCGAAACCGGGAAGCGGTAAGTCTAGTGTTATTTGTTGTTGTCAGTTATATCATTTGGCTGCATACTTATTCTGTTTTGCGTTATGCCGTTGTGTTGGAGTCGTTAAGCGGTATTTTAATATTACTTGCGTTTCGGCGGTATTTACGATTCTGGTTAGTAGCAATAAGTGGAGTGTTATTGGTTGGAGCATGTTGGTTTACAACGGAAATTCCTGATTGGCAAAGGGTAGATTATGGAACACAAGTTATTGAATTTGATCGTTTCCCGGCGGTGGAACCCAATGCGCTGATTGTATATTATCAGGAAGGGTTAGGATTTTTGTCCATGTTTTTCCCGCCGGATGCCCAATTTATAGGTGGTGTTAAATTACCGATTCATGATTATCCAGGTCCTCTTTTGCAAGCGTGGGCACAGAAACATAATTTACTGCCGCCGGAATATTATAGATACCATTTTAAAGACGTTACGAAACGAAAAATTGCCGCGCATAACGGCCCTATTTATATTGTAGAAACGCCGTGGTTTATGATGTTTTCCCCCATAACTTTATCTCCCTATGGCTTAACGCGCAGCGCTTGGCCTAATTGCATGGATTTTAATTCCAATATCAATGTCTATTCGGGCGGTTGGCAGTTATGCCGCGTGGAAAAATTGTCTGCCGTTCCTCAAGAGAAAGATAATTTCTAGTCTAAATATACTAATCAAAAAATAGGTCCTTTATTCCCTTGTTGCCCCTTTTTAAGTTTGCTAAAATATATGTGGAGATGGATAAAAGGAGCTGTTATGTACTGCGTCAGTTTACAACATGTGCGTCAGTGCAATCCCCAACGGGTTTTTCCGTTTGCTGAGGGGATGCGGATTTCTATTTCCAAATTCATACGAAATAAGTGTACCCAAGACCCATTTTATAATAGGGCCAAAAACTTAGAAATTCTAGGTCTTTTGGCCCTATTTTTTGTCGTCATTTTTACGGATAATATAATTAAGGAGAATTTATGAGATCGTTATTGTGCGGTTTATTAAGCCTCGCAATTCTTGTTAACAGCGCGACACCGTCCGTAGCACAAAGTCTATTAGGAGGAGGCCGCGCCGTTTCTCGTGCTGTTGCGAACGCGGAGCGAGCAGTGGCCCAAAATACCTTTAGACGACTTCCCACCTTGCTTCGGGGCGCTGGAGTAACAGGAGCTCGCCAAACGGCTGCCCTTGTTGCACGTACCCAACAACTTCAAGCCCAAACAGCACGGCAAGTAACCCGTTTGCAACAAACCCTTTCCAGAAGAGTACAATACCAACAATGGCTTGAGCATAGCACATTGGCTTCTTTTTCTGTCAACGGTTCGTATGCTTCTGCTGCACAACGGATTTTATCGCTTCCCTCTTTGGAACAAGCACCGCTTCTTCGTAACGAATTTGTACTCTTATCCCTAATTGAGCAAACCTCGGTAGAACAAACTGGCATTGCACGCGAATTCTTGCGTGGCGATTTAGAACATAAATTAACCGCTTTTGAAGCTATTTCCGGTAAATCTTTAGAAGATGTCCTTTCGAATCCGGCGGCTATTAACGAACTTTCTGCTTGCCGGGAAGCTTTATCGGATGCTACGGCCTTAGCTTTTATGGGTAACGCGCAGGAAGATGCCTCCCGGTTGGTTTCCTTATATCAGGCAGCACTCAACGGACCGTTTGAGGAAGTAGCAACTCACCTAACAGGTCGCGGTTTGCTGCGCTTGGAAGCTTACGAAACATTTAATGAGTGGGCTGCCCCGCTTAAACAAGAAGGAGAATTTTGGTTAGGGCTAACTATTTATGCGCGCAAAAATCATTTACCGGTATCCTTGCATGCTTCCCTTTCCGGAGAACCGACTGCCGGAACAGATGCGTTAATTGCTTGGTTGGAAAAAGGGAATTTAATCAACGGTTTAAACGCAACAGGTTCGTTGGAAGCTACTGAAAAATGGATGGAAATCGGAGCGAAAGAATCTACGCCCGAGGCGCAAGCAACCGCTTTAGCCGAAGAAACGTTTGCTCCGGCGCAAACGCAAGTGCAACCCTCTTTGGCCACATTAGATAATTTGGTAACGCCGGTTCAATTACAAATTACACCTTCCGTTTTGCCGCAAGAAGGTTTAGCTCCGGCGGAGCAAACGGCTTCAGCCACACTTACCCCGGCAAATGAGCAAACAACCGCGGTTACCAGATCTTCCAATTCCGGTATTTTGTATGGCGGAATTCCGCTTTTCCCCTTAGTTAAAGGTGCAGAAAAAACTTGGAGTTGGATACGCAGATTATGGAATAAGAAAGAAGTGGCGCGTCCAGCAGTATACGAAGAACCCGGCTTGCATGATAATACGGTTCGTCCGATTTATGAACGTTCCCAAACTCCGATGAGTTTAGAAGCAGATGATATACAAGCATTGGCGGAAGCTCCTCGCAATTTAGAAGTGGCCGAAGGCGGTTTTAAATTAACAGTAGAAAATTTACAAGGCGAAGAAAATATTTTACATAACGTGGATATCACGATTGATACTTCTTTTGAAACAGAAGGGTATAACCGAATTGCTTTACGAAGTGACAAAATATTTGAACTTCGTAATCTTACTCAACCCGCCGGGAAAATGTCGCACTTCTTTTTTGAACTCTCTAACGAACACGGCGAGTTGTATCAATTGGCTTCCATGGTTTCCGCTTTGGGCTTGTACCGCCCCATGCGCATCAAATTAGAAAGCAAACCGAATTTACGTTACAACGCTGTTATGTTGGAAGTTGCTGATTTTAAAACCGGAGAAAATTTTAATTTACAAGCCAGTATAGACAAAAAATTACTTCCGGCCGGCGCTGCCAATGGCAAGTTATTGCTCACCCACGACGGAAATATTTACTATGCTGCAGAGACGGGAGAACGAGTGCTGCTTAAAGGTTACTATATCCGCTTACCCAAAGAAGAAAGCACTACTTGGATGACGGTACTCAAAAACAATCCGGACACTCACTTTAATCTAAAAGTTTTGCCTACTCGCAATAAAACGAATTTGATGACATACATTGTTTCGCCGTTACGCATTGGAACCGGAAAGGCTTTCGGGCCGATTATGTCTTCTTTGGGATTATCTCCTTTCTTAGCGACAGGGATTCCGCTTTTTGCCAATAACGGGTTGACCGTTTTATTAGGGCCGCTGATGCCGTTCTTGCGTCGGATCGGTGAGGCCAATATGTATCGCATAGGAGTTGGATTGTATTCGGCTGCTTCTATCGGAGCGTTATCTTTGGGCCTGAACGGATTTATGGGTGTTGAAAATGCCACTGCAACCCAAGTGGGAGGTTTGGTGGGTGTGTTACTGGCGATGGGTTTTGGCGGTGTGTTAATCAATACTACCCAAAATAACCTCGTATCCCGAAATGCCGGCGCCGTCCAAGCCGTTCGTAGCAAACAAGCTAAAAACTGGGTGGGGGATCCGAATGCTGTTCCCACACTTTCTTACCTGAGACAACGTGTCAAAGAAGTGTTCACCGCAAAAAATGTAGAGATGCGTGATAGCGTTCGTTATCAATGGTTAGGTGCATTTAAGAACGTGGGTACATTTGGATTTTTGGCACTTCCTTTCCTCTTTAATTTAGCCAGTGATGCTTTAGGTTCTTCCGTTCGGGCCGATTTCTCCTTGAGCTTTTGGCCGTTAGCTGGGTTATCTTCCTATGCCCTTTATAAAGTATTAAAGATGCCGATTAAGGATTCTGTTCCGCGAAATACAGAAGTATTAAGCAAAATGGTTTTGGAAGCGGAACATAGTTTGATTCCTCAATTAACAAGTGCGTTGGAAAAACCGGAAGTGGCAGTAGATTTTAATGCCTTTGCCAAACAATTAAACGGAGTCTTAACTCCGCATGCCAGAGCGTTATCCTACAAATTAAAGAAACAACAAAAAGATATAGCGATTGAGCTGGAAGGTGAATCGTTGCAACGAATCAAAAAAGGATTATTAGAAAAAGGGTTGCCGCAAGAGCAAGTTGAAACAGCGCTGCAAGGCTTACAGGAAGCATTAGATGTATTAGGCCACCGGAATGTGAGTTTGTGGAAAGTAATGAAAATGCCGGGTGTGGCTTCGGCTTTAGGAGCTATGACATTACTTACGGTGCATGAAATGGGTACTGCTAGTGAGTTTGCCTACCAGGTGGGTAAAGTAGCAGCCGATAAATTTAATTCTACCGGAACGGACACCGCCGCTTTAGGGATGTTCCTTACTGCGTTGTTCCTCTACGGGACTTCTTTCTTCTCTCGTATGGCAGGAAACTGGGTAGCTTTACGCACGCGCGAAGGGAGTATGTATGCATTTTCTTCATTAACCTCTGTATTAGGAAGCAGCTTGCTAATTGCTTCTAACGGCAGTCTGCCGTTACTCTTTACCGGAGCGACGTTGGCTACATTTGGAATGGGAAATTTCTTCTCGCAAGTATTTGAATATACTATCAAGCAAGCGCCAAAATTCCGTCCGGAATTGGCTATTTTGATCGGGTATACTATGCCCGTAGGGGCTGGCCTGTCCGCTTGTGTACATGCACTTGCGGAATGGGGCGTTACGCAGGGCATTCAGGAGCTTGGTTTAATGACTGCGTTAGGTGCACTTGTAACTAGTTTCGTAGTGTGTCCCCGGATATTTGCAGATTCCAGTTTGGTTCGGTCGGCTCAATATTATAGCCAAAAAGCATGGCGTGTTGTTAAAAATGTTTTTACAAAAAAAACACCGCCTACAGCACCGCAAGACCCCGCTGAATTGATAGAGGCGGCGGCACAATAATAAAATAATTTTTTAAAAATCCCCTTGCAACAAGCGAGGGGATTTTGTTATACTTAATATGTAAGAAGTATGGGATTTTGAAAATTTGAAAACGTGTATAAAAATAAATAAATTTTTGCAAAAACTGTCAAAAATTTTAATTTTCCCGTCGGGAAAATAAATATTGACAAAAGTTTTTCAAATTGCTATACTAATTACATAAGGAAACAAAAAGGTTTGTTTCCACGGAAGTTTTCAAGAGCCCTTTTTCCGGTTTTTAGGAAATTAGAAAAATGGGTCTTGACTTTTCTGTCTTTTTTTGATAGACTATTTAGGTAGTCTTAATATTGATCTTTAAAAAGCAACAAAACTTCTTTAGTAAAAAAGTTTTTATAAAAGTTGTAAACAGAAAACTTTTCGGCAGCGAAACACCTCCTTATATTATAAAAGGCAGCCGGTGGACTGAGCCGAGCCGATCAAGTTAGTTTTACACCACCTATAAAAATAATAATAGTTATTAAGTCTTATCCCTTCGGTCCTTAGCGGCCACGACTTTCTTGAATATACCAAGAAGTACACAAAAGACTTAATGTTTAAGTTGTTAGCCAGGTAAAAAGCAAGCCGTTAGACGTAGATCAAGAAAAAGCTTGACAAATGTTTAAAAATATGCTTTAATAATAGTGTAGTAAGAAATTGACAAATTGAGCCGTTTTA